>JBIISW010000166.1:0-5161 GCA_044340865.1 Bacteroidia bacterium
ACACCTTTCATTAATGAACTGACATTGATGGTTGTTTGATTAGAATAATTGGCATCTAACGATAATACTATTTTACCAAGAGCATCAATGACAGCAACTTTCCCTAAATGATTATCATTTGAAATGAATAATTCAGAACTTACTGGATTAGGTGCTATGTAAAAGTTAGAGGCTAAGTTTGAAGTTGTTATACCAGTTGATAATGGCGGATTTACAGTTAAAATCCAATTCATTGATACAGGAGTAGCGGGGCCAAGCGATGAGATGATAATCGCATTTGCTACAACAGTGTAAGTGCCAGTTGTTCCTACTGCGGGAGTTCCTGCTATGCGAATGCATCCATTAGATCCACCTACGATAATTCCTGATGTTGGATTGACTGAATAACTTAATCCAGTTGGTAAACCGGTAACAGACGTAATACTGGCAGATGAAACAGTTACACCACCAAAAGCTGAGGCAATACTAACTTGTATTGTTGTGCTATATACTGAAGATACCGTTGCATTTGGCAAGTTCGCACCGTTGCTCGGTGTGGAACAATAACCTGTAGCTGCTGTTGAACAACCCGGAACGATTGTGCATTGAGCAGATAATTGAGATAAACTGCTTAATAAAACAGCAGCAAATAGTAAAGTTTTTTTCATATAGATGTGTTTAAATTTTATCTAATTTATGAATTAAAAATTAAATCCACAAGTTGATTATTCCGTTTAAGAAATTTTCATTCTTTGTTTTTACTATCCATTATAATAGTAACAGGTCCGTCATTTATTAATGAAACTTTCATGTCAGCTCCAAATACGCCTGTTTTTATTGGTTTTTCAAGCATTAAAGAAAGTTGTTGAATGCAATATTCATATAAGGGAATTGCTGTGTCTGGTTTTGCAGATTTGATAAACGATGGGCGATTGCCTTTTTTAGTTGAGGCAAATAAAGTGAATTGTGATATCAATAATATATCGCCATTCATATCTTTCAAGGAAAGATTCATTTTGTGTTCGGTATCTGAAAAAATACGTAAACCAATTAATTTTTGACATAGCCAATCAGCGTCTTCAGTTGTATCTAATTCTTCAACGCCCATTAAAATCAATAAACCAGCCTGTATGCTTGAATATATTGTATTATCAATAGTAACTGATGCTTCAGAAACACGTTGAATAACAAATCGCATGATTCTTATTTTTTGAACTTAGCAATGCCCGTATCAAGCCACTTTATGTACTCTGTTATACTTGGATCATAACCTCTTACAGGCGTTAACAGTTTTTCATTGTTATCTACTAACACATATAACGGTTGCGTGCTAGAACCGTAAATGGTTTCTTCCAGGTATTTATATTTATCACCGATGTCAGTAATTTCGCGTTCTTTACCATACCATTGTACTTTCATATAATCTTTTGGATCTAACGCTCTTTTATCATCAACGTATAAAGAAACTAATACTACATCATTATTTAATCGCTTCGTTACTTCGTGGTCAGGCCAAACGTAATCTTCCGTTTTTCGGCAATTAGCGCAAGCGTGACCTGTAAAATCAATTAATAAAGGTTTGCCAACTTTCTTTGCATACGCTAAAGCATGTTCGTAATCATTTTTGAAGTGAATAATTCCGTTTTTATTTACTTCCATGTATTTTTCAAACTCAGCATCTTTAGGAACTGCAGGTGTATTTGTATTTCCAGCTGAACCTCCAAATCCATGTGGTGATTCAGAATATTCTAATGGAGGTAAAATACCACTGAATAATTTCAATGGAGCGCCCCATAAACCTGGTATTAAATACATACAAACAAAAAATGAAGTTAAGGCTACAAATAATCTTCCTACCGAAACGTATTTTACATCGCTATCGTGTGAGGTTTTAAATACACCTATTAAATAAAAAGATAAGAATGCAAAAATGGCAATCCAAATACCGACAAACACTTCACGTGTTAAGATTCCTGCTTGAACAACTAAATCGGCATTAGATGCAAATTTTAAGGCCAAGGCAAGTTCTAAAAAACCTAAGGTTACTTTCACTGTATTTAACCAGCCACCCGATTGAGGTAATGAATTTAACCAACCTGGGAACGCTGCAAATAAACCAAATGGTAAGGCTAATGCTAAAGCAAAACCAAACATGCCCCAAAAAGGCCCTGAAATACTTGTTGCGGCTTCTACTAAGAGTGTTCCAATGATTGGTCCAGTGCAAGAAAACGACACCAACACAAGGGTAAATGCCATGAAGAAAATGCCAACGTATCCGCCTTTGTCAGATTTTGCATCTATTTTATTAACGAAGGAACTTGGTAATGTAATTTCAAAGGCACCTAAAAATGACATAGCGAAAATTAGAAGCAATAAAAAGAATGCTAAATTGAACCATACATTAGTTGAAAGAGAATGTAAAGCACCAGCACCAAATATAAGCGTAACGCCCAATCCTAAGGCAACATATAATATGATGATAGAAATAGCAAATAAAAACGCGTTTTTAATTCCTTGAGCTTTTGTTTTACTTTGTTTGGTGAAAAAACTCACATTCATTGGTATCATTGGAAAAACACAAGGCGTTAATAAGGCCGTTAACCCACCTAAAAATCCAGCTAAAAAGATAGCCCACCAAGCTTTGTTGTTCGTTTCTTTTTCTACGTCAACGATATCAGACTGTAAATTTGTTTCAACTAACGTATTCGTGCTTGTGGCTTGTTTCGAAGAATCTAAAGAAGTTAAAGAGTCAGATGGTTGATTCGTTTCTGTTCCAACTGAAATCAAGGCGTTGTCTGTAGTTAATGATAAACATTCTGCACTTCCTGTTAAGTTAAACTCAAAATTATCAGCAGGTGGAAAAATGCATTTTTCTTCTGTACATGCTTGATATTCATATTTACCTTTTATACTTATTTTTTTATCAGTTACTAATTTTACGCGTTGTGTAAAGGTTGCGGTGTGTTTAAAGTATTCAACATTCATTTCAAATACTTTATCAAACTCTTTTAATGGAGCACCTTGTTTTACTTTTCCAACTAGTTCATACTCTTTCGATTTAGTAAATGTAAACACAGTTGGATTCGGCCCATCATCTGCTAATTTATTTAATGAATACATGTGCCAAGGCTCATCAATACTTGCGGTGAAGATTAAATCATATTCACAGGCCGAAACTTTTTTATTAGATAGTTTAATATGAACGGGATTATCTTGCGCTTGAATTAACGTTGAACTGATGAAAAATAGTAAGATGAAGTGTTTAATTTTTGTAAGCATAATGAAAGTTTATTTGAGATAAAAGTAAAGTTAATTTTTAAGTTTTGGCTATCATTTCCATAAAAGAAATTTGTATTATTTGAATCCTAAACCAATCCCGTTGTTTCTTCTTATTATTTAAGGATTAATTGCCACTTGAAGATTAATGGTCTTAGGTGGTAAACATTGCATGTCGTTGCAAGTCATGTATTCTAATTGAATCATTATATCAAATGGACTTTTAGTAAGGCATGTTATTTTTTGAGTAAATACAGCTTCTTTTTCAAACACGAAAATTTTCGCATCAAATGCTTTTACAAATTCTTCATGAGCATTGGTTTCTTCTACCTTCCCAATGAGTGTGAAATTTGAATGAGGTGTTATTGTAAATGAGGTTGGTATAGGGCCAGCATCGGTTGGTCGTTGCGAGTAAATATGCCAATTTTTTTCGATATTAGCAGTTATTTGTATTTCTCCTTCACGTGCTGATGTTTTAATATAAGAGGCCTTCCAACTGATGGGATTTAATGCCGTTTGCTGACTGTAACAACTAATAGAAAGTAAAAGTGTTAAAGTGAAAATGATAAATTTCATCGTTTTTATTTTTAAGTGAAATTAGGAATTATTTTTAAACAGATACTCAATTTGAATTGTAAAAAATGTTAAGCCAAAAGGACAGTTTTTATGATTATTATCAGACAAACCGTCTGTATTGATCATGATTTTTCGGAAAAAATAGCGTTAATTTTACATTGGATTATAGTTTGAGTAAGTGTTTAAAACAATAGCGCTACACTATAACAAAATACATAACCATTAACTAAGAAAAACAAATCATATGAACTTCGATAATTTTACCATCCAGTCTCAACAGGCCATTCAGCAAGCTATTCAATTGGCAACGACTAATGGCAACCAAGCCATAGAAAATGGACACCTTCTAAAATCTATTTTAGAAGTAGATGAAAATGTGACACCATTTATTTTTAAGAAAATTGGAATTAACCAAACTAATTTTTCTAAAACCGTTGAAGCCATTGTTCAGTCTTACCCAAAAGTAAGTGGCGGACAACCTTATTTGTCGAACAACGCTAATCAAACGATTGCAAAAGCAACAAATTATCTAAAAGAATTTAAAGACGAGTACATAACAATTGAACTTTTATTATTAGGTATTTTAGGTTCAAATGATTCTGTTTCGCAATTATTGAAAGATAATGGCATGACAGAAAAAAATTTGAAAGCAACGATTCTTGAATTAAGAAAAGGCTCAACCGTTACGAGTCAATCGCAAGAGGAAACCTATAATGCTCTAAATAAATACGCCATCAATTTAAACACACAAGCTCGCAATGGTAAGCTTGACCCTGTAATTGGAAGAGATGAAGAAATTCGTCGTGTGTTACAAATTTTATCGCGTCGTACAAAAAATAATCCTATTTTAGTTGGCGAGCCTGGTGTTGGTAAAACAGCCATCGCAGAAGGTTTAGCACATCGTATCATTGCCGGTGATGTGCCCGAAAATTTAAAAAGCAAACAAGTATTTTCATTAGATATGGCAGCCTTAATTGCAGGCGCAAAATATAAAGGTGAGTTTGAAGAACGTTTAAAATCTGTTGTGAAGGAAGTGATAGGAAGTAATGGCGATGTTGTGTTGTTCATTGATGAAATTCATACCTTGGTAGGAGCAGGCGGTGGAGGCGAAGGAGCCATGGATGCTGCTAATATTTTGAAACCAGCTTTAGCACGTGGAGAGTTAAGAGCCATTGGTGCAACGACCTTAAATGAATATCAAAAATATTTTGAAAAAGATAAAGCCTTAGAACGTCGCTTTCAAAAGGTTATGGTAGATGAGCCTTCATCGGAAGATGCGATTTCCATTTTACGTGGTATTAAAGAAAAATATGAAGCACATCATAAAGTG
>JBIISW010000167.1:0-5037 GCA_044340865.1 Bacteroidia bacterium
TCATGTATTTACAGGAGAAAAATTCACTGAAAAAAATACAAGACATTGTGTCAATTCAACATCTATGGTGTTTAAAGAAGAGTTAAATGAATCAACTTCTTCAAAAACAGGAAAAGCTATTTTTGCTGGTGGTTGTTTTTGGGGAGTTGAATATTATTTTCAACACGCAAAAGGTGTTACTGCTACTACAGTTGGTTACATTGGCGGACATACCGAGAATCCGACCTATAAAGAAGTGTGTGGCCATCAAACAGGTCATATTGAAGCGATGGAAGTAGAGTTTAATCCTTCTGAAACTAATTTTGAGGAATTAGCAAAATTGTTTTTTGAAATTCATGATCCAACGCAAGCTAATGGGCAAGGACCAGACATTGGACCACAATATGTTTCTGTTATTTTTTATATGGACGATGCTCAACTAAAAACATCTGAAAAACTAATAACGGTCCTTAAATCAAAAGGTTATCAAGTTGTTACTCAACTCAAAAAAGCAACGCATTTTTGGCCTGCCGAAGATTATCATCAGCAATATTATGAGCACAAAGGGTCTGAGCCATATTGTCATAAAAAAGTGAACCGTTTCTAGAAACTTTTTAATGTGTATTTTTGCAATCTAAATTAGGTTTTTTGCAAAAAAAGAAAGTCATAGTTTCAGTTATTAATGATTTAGTTACCGACCAAAGAGTAGCTAGAACATGTTCTGCTTTAATGGAATGTGATTATGATGTTTTATTAATTGGAAGGGTTCAAAAAAAATCTAGACCATTAGAAGCTAGATTATACGATTGCAAACGAATGAAATTGCTTTTCGAAAGTGGTATTTTATTTTATTTGTTTTTTAATATCCGTTTATTTTTTGTTTTACTCTTTACAAAAGCGGATGTTTTATTTGCCAATGATTTAGATACGTTATTGCCAAATTACCTCGTTTCAAAATTTAAACGCATTCCACTAATATACGATAGTCACGAAATTTTTTGTGAAGTCCCTGAATTAATTGCTCATCCTTTCAAAAAACGAGTTTGGGAATCACTTGAAAAATGGATTGTTCCAAAATTGAAACAAGCTATTACAGTGAATGAAAGTATTGCTACTTATTTTTTAAAAAAATATAAAACGCCCTTTATTTTTATTAGAAACATTCCTAATTATTCATCATTAATAACGACTAAATCAAGAATAGAATTAGGATTACCCGATGATAAACACATAGTAATTTTGCAAGGTGCAGGTATCAACGTTCAAAGAGGCGCCGAAGAATTAGTGGCTTCTTTTCAATTTTTAAGTAGCGATTATCTTTTAGTAATAATTGGGAGTGGTGATGTTATTCAACAATTGAAAGCAGATGTCGTAAAATTGAATTTGAGTGAACAAGTGATCTTCTTTGATAAAATGAGCGCATCTGATTTAAGGCAATACACCATCAATGCTAACTTAGGTATTACAATTGATAAAGACACGAATATGAATTATCATTTTAGTTTACCTAATAAAGTATTTGATTACATTCACGCGGGCATTCCTTTGTTAACAAGTAAATTACCTGAGATTTTAAACATAGTAACAACTTATCAAATTGGAATGACTATTGATAATCATCATCCTGAGCATATTGCAAAAAAAATTAGTCAATGCATAACAAGCGAACATTACACAACGTACCAACAAAACACCAAAAAGGCTGCATTAGACTATAATTGGGAAACGGAAAAACAAAAATTAATTACATTATTTAAAGCCCTACATTAATTTTTTTTAATCATATATTAATCAGCATTTTATATTTATTGACTGATAATTAGGTTAGTCTTTTAAAACTCTGTACCTTTGACTACTTGAAACGGAAACAACATCATTCTCTTTATAGATTAATATCAATTTAATCTGCTATTTCGAGTTCACATAAAAAAAATATAAACAATACATGACATTTGCACAATTAGAATTAATTAAACCATTATTAGACGCCTTAACAAAAAAAGGTTACGAAAGCCCATCACCAATACAAGAAAAAGCAATTCCACCTATTTTATTAGGAAAAGATATATTTGGCTGTGCACAAACCGGAACAGGAAAAACAGCCGCTTTTGCATTACCCATTCTACAATTAATGAATGCCAATAAAACGCCCAATAAGCGTCGCGAAATAAAAGCCTTAATACTTGCACCAACGAGAGAATTAGCCTCTCAAATCAGCGAAAATTTTAAAGAATATGGATCTAATTTAGGGTTTGTTCACCATACTGTTTTTGGTGGTGTTTCTCAATTTCATCAAGTTGAAGCCATTAAAAAAGGCGTAGATATTTTAATTGCAACGCCAGGAAGATTATTAGACTTAATGAATCAAGGCATTGTTAAATTGGGAGGAATAGAATATTTTGTGTTGGATGAAGCTGACAGAATGTTAGACATGGGCTTTATTAATGACATTAAAAAAGTAATTGCCAAATTACCAGTGAAACGTCAAACCATGTTTTTTTCTGCAACAGCAGCACCAAACATTATGAAGCTGGCTAATACGATTTTAAAAAATCCGGTGAGTGTGGCTGTAAATCCAGTTTCATCAACGGCAACACTGATTAAACAAACTGTTTATTTTGTTCAAAAAACTAAAAAAACAGATTTACTAAAACACATCATTAAAACAGAAAAAATTAATCATGTGTTGATTTTTACGAGAACAAAACATGGCGCTGATAAAGTTGCTAAAGCCTTAAATGCATTTAATATTAAAGCTGAAGCTATTCACGGAAATAAATCTCAAAATAATAGAGAGCGCTCTTTAAAAGGGTTTAAAGACAGAACCTTGCAAGTTTTGGTTGCTACCGATATAGCTTCTCGAGGTATAGACGTTGATAAATTAACGCATGTTATTAATTTTGAAATTCCTGAACAAGCTGAAACGTATGTTCACCGAATAGGAAGAACGGGTAGGGCAGGCGAAAAAGGAGAAGCCATTTCTTTTTGTTCGCATGAAGAATTACCTTACTTTAAACAAATACAAAAACTGATTCAAAAAGAAATTGAAGTTGTAAAAAAACATCCGTTTAGTTAAACTATTTTGCAGTAATTTTATCGCGTGGAAAAACATTTAACACATCCTGTATTTAAAATTATTTCAAGTTGCGCCAACCAATTAGGTGTTGAGGCATTTGTGATTGGTGGGTTTGTTCGTGATTTATTTTTGAATAGAGAAAGTAAAGATATTGATGTGGTTACTTTAGGTAAAGGCATCGAACTTGCCGAACTCGTTCATCAGCAATTACCTGATTCCTATTTATCGGTATTTAAAAATTTCGGAACTGCTCAAGTTAAATTCCATGATTTAGAAATTGAGTTTGTTGGTGCTCGCAAAGAATCGTACAATCACAATTCGCGAAAACCAACAGTAGAAACAGGCAGTTTAAAAGATGATCAAGATAGACGTGATTTCACGATTAATGCTTTAGCCATTGGATTAACAGAAGCCAATTTCGGGAAATTATTAGATCCATTTAATGGCGTACTTGATATTGAGCGTAAAATTATTAAAACGCCACTTCAACCTGATATTACCTATAGCGATGATCCTTTAAGAATGTTGAGAGCAATTCGTTTTGCAACCCAGTTAGGATTTACAATCGAAGAAAAATCGTTTGAAGCTATTACCAAAAATAAGAAAAGAATTGATATTGTTTCAAAAGAGCGAATTGCAGATGAACTTAACAAGATTATTCTCTCTCCAATTCCCTCGGTAGGATTTAAACTATTGTTTGATTGCGGTTTATTGCATTTAATTTTTCCAGAAATGGTTAAGTTATACGGCGTTGAAACAGTAAATGGAAAATCTCATAAAGATAATTTTTATCACACGCTTGAAGTGCTTGATAATGTTTCTAAAATGAGTGATAACTTATGGTTGCGTTGGGCAGCTATTTTACACGATATTGCTAAACCTAATACAAAGCGATTTGAACCTGACCACGGTTGGACATTTCATGGTCATGAAGACAAAGGTGCAAGAATGGTTCCTAAGATTTTTGAAAATCTTCGCTTGCCCTTGAATGAAAAAATGAAATACGTTCAAAAATTGGTATTGCTTCATTTAAGACCAATTGTTTTAGCGAAAACAGAAATTAGTGATAGTGCTGTACGACGTGTTTTATTTGAAGCTGGAGATGATGTGGATGATTTAATGAAACTATGTCAAGCAGATATTACCACTAAAAATCCCAATAAAGTAAAGCGTTATTTACAAAATTTCGAAATTGTAAAAACAAAGCTTAAAGAAATTGAAGAAAAAGACCATATTCGAAATTGGCAACCTCCTGTAAGCGGCGAAGAAATCATGTCGTTATTTAATTTACCACCTTCTAAAACGGTTGGTGATTTGAAAAATGCATTGAAAGATGCTATTTTAGATGGGGTTATATCAAATGATAAGGCCGAAGCGCTTATTTTTTTGAGTGCTAAGATGAAAGAAATTCAACACTAAAAGAGTATTCTTTTCAACAAATTAACAGTTTTCATCTTAAAATTGTGGAAAACCGGACTCAAAAAACAGGTTTATTTTTCATACATTTGCCGAACTAAATACAAATTAAATTCTTTAATATAATGAACGAAATAGGATTAAAGGCAAATGATTTTTCAATTGCTGAATTAGGATTAGAAAATGTAGAAATGGCTTATTGGAATCTTCATCCATCTGAATTGGTTGAAGAAACAATTATCCGCGGACAAGGTGAATTAACAGACGTTGGCGCTTTAGCCATTGATACTGGTGAATTTACAGGACGTTCTCCAAAAGATAAATATGTAGTGTATGATGAAAATACAAAAGACAGCGTTTGGTGGGGTGATGTAAATAACCGTTTTGAATCTGATAAATTTGATGCTTTACACAATCGCATGTTAGCGTATTTGGGCAGCAAAGAAGTTTGGATTAGAGATTCTTACGCGTGTGCTGATCCTACTTTCCGCATTAATATTCGTGTTGTAACAGAAACACCTTGGGCCAATTTATTCGCATCCAATTTGTTTTTACGTCCAACAGAA
>JBIISW010000168.1:0-5001 GCA_044340865.1 Bacteroidia bacterium
GCATTTAGTGGTGTGATGTTAGCAACTTCTTTTTTCTGGTTTATTTTAGCAAACGATTATTTTGAAAAAGACCATATTACAGATCATTTTGCATTAGTATTATTTGCTTTAGTTGGAGCGTTAATGCTAACAGCTTTTAGTAATATGACGACCTTATTTTTAGGCATCGAAATATTATCCATACCAATGTATGTTTTAGCCGCGAGCCGAAAGCGAGATTTAGCTTCAAACGAAGCGGGTTTCAAATATTTAATTATGGGTTCGTTCGCTTCAGGATTTTTATTGTTTGGTATTGCCTTAATTTACGGTGCGACTGGAAGTTTTGATTTAATGGCTATTCGTGCATACATTTCACATAACGGTAGCGAGCTTCCCACATTTTTTTACGCAGGTGTTTTGTTAGTTTTAGTAGCAATGTTATTTAAAGTAAGTGCTGCACCATTTCATTTTTGGGCTCCAGATGTTTACGAAGGTTCGCCAACAGTTATTACAGCATTAATGAGTACTATCGTTAAAACGGCTGCATTTGCTGCCTTTATGAGATTATTTCTTGTAACGTTTGGAGGAGTAAATGAAACATGGGGAATGATTCTTTCAGTAGTTATTGCCTTATCATTAGTTGTATCAAATATTACGGCAGCTGCACAGCAAAGTGTAAAACGCATGTTAGCCTACTCAAGTATTAGTCATGCTGCATTTATGTTAATGGCTATTTTGGCTAACAATAGAGGGATGGCAAGTGTAAGTTCTATTCTTTATTATTCATTAGCGTATTCAATTGGTTCTATTGCAGCTTTTACGGTTGTGTATCATGTTTCGAAAGAAGAAAATGGAAGTTCGAATTTGGAAGCATTTAATGGTTTAGCAAAACGCCATCCTTTAATGGCTGTTTGTATGACAGTTGCTATGCTTTCTTTAGCAGGTATACCAGTAACTTCAGGGTTCTTTGCCAAATACTTTGTATTCTCTTTATTAATTGGAACATCATTTAACTGGTTAATTATTTTAGCCATATTAACTTCAGCAGTTGGTGTGTACTATTATTTTAAAGTTATTATTGCTATGTATTTTAAAGCACCAGCAAAACATGATGGCATTACCATTGATTCATCTCATGCTGTTTTATTATTATTGACCACCTTGATTACAATTGCTTTAGGCTTAGTGCCTAATTTTGTAATTGAAATTTTTGGATAGCCTTCAAAAACTTTTGATTTCTCAACACCTGTTAATTTATTTTAGCAGGTGTTTTTTTTAGCCCTGATTGTAGTGAAAATCCTTTTTTGTTTTATTTCAAAACAAAAAAGATTGCAACGGAAAGCAGGAATAAGCTCCAAAAAAAATCTGTATTCATAATGATGAATTGATGCTTGAATCATTTTATTTTTAAAACGTGGAACCCGTTTAACCTGCGTTGAATTTCCCTAGCCCTGATTGCAGTGAAAATCCTTTTTTGTTTTATTTCAAAACAAAAAAGATTGTAACGAAAAGCAGGAATAAGCTCCAAAAAATATATGAAGAGCCTACAAATTCTTGTCCATTTTCTTATAGTAAATCAAAAAGAAAATGATGAACACTAAAGAGTAAAAAATATTAAAGAAAAAACGAAAATCAAAAATTTCTAAGAGCATAAACGTAATGACACGAATGGTAAACGTTGTAATAAATAATTGTACGCCCCATTGTTTCATGTGCCAAATTCCGATAACAGCAATGAATTGCAGTGTAATAATAATACCAATTGTCATTGGAATAAAATCACCCATCCGTTTTATAGAAGGAATAAATAACAACGGAAATGCCAATAAAATCAATATAATGGCAGTTACACTAATGATGCTAATTATTTTAGGTCGTTGTATTTGCGCCATTTTAATTTGTTCTAATTGCTTCTACTGGATCGAGTTGTGAGGCTCCATAAGCCGGAATAAAGCCTGAAATAATTCCAATTAAAACGGAAATGGACAATCCTAAAATAATATTAGAACGCGTTAATGTAATCTCCATATCAATGAATGAATGAGATATAAGTGTCAGGAAATAAATGATAATTAATCCGATGATTCCACCAATGAGCGAAAGAAAGACAGCTTCGAATAAAAACTGAGAGAGAATAAAATAATTTTTTGCACCCAATGATTTTTGTATACCAATAATATTGGTTCGCTCTCTTACCGAAACAAACATAATATTTGCAATACCAAAACCTCCAACAAGTATTGAAAAACCGCCAATAATGGCTCCTGCGATACTTACCATGTCAAACAAGCCGTCAAAACCTTTACTTAACAAATTAGTTTCGTTTAATGAAAAGTCATCATCTGCCAATGGTTTCAGACCTCTAATAGCGCGCATAGCACCAGTGAGTTCGTCTTTTAATTGAATATTTGTTACACCCGGTTTTGCTTTTGCCGCTATAAATGGATCGCTGTTTTCTGATTTAACGTCCATGAGCAGTCTAGCGAAATTATAAGGAACAACTGCTTGGTTGTCCATTGAATTTCCTAACATGCTTTCACCTTCTTTTTTTATTAAGCCAATTACTTTACAATTTCTGCCTGCCACTTTTATAGTTTTTCCTAGTGCATTTTCATTGTTTGGAAATAAACCTTGGGCAAGTGTGTAGCCTAACAGCACTACATTGTAACCTCCATCCACTTCATCTTCTCTAAAATAACGACCATCTTCAATGTCAAAGGATTTAACTTTACCAAATTCAAATGACCAACCAGAAACAATCGCATTTTCAATGGTGTTGTTATTTCGCTTCAATGTTTTGCGAGCACCAATTCTGAATCCTATTGCGTCGGCACTTTTAATTTTTCTTTGTAATTCAGCTAATTCGCTGTATGCTGGTACTGGACGATTCATGTATTTCCACCACGGATAATCTGGTCCAAATGTCCAGGGCCATTTCATTACAAACACTACATTTTCTCCCAAGCTTTGAACGCTACCGCGAATGTTTCTCTCTAAACTATCAACGATTGTAAAAACGGTTATAATAGAGAAAATACCAATGGTGATACCTAATAAACTTAAAAAGGTACGAAGTTTATTCACAACAAGCGCTTGCCATGCAAATACAATACTTTCTTTAATTAAGGTTGTTATCACACTATAAATATAATTGATATTTATTTAGCTTTCTGCTATTATTTTTTAACGGCAAATCTGATGCTTTTAGCTTAGAATACTTATTTTAATCGGAAAAACCATTGTCATCTCAGTATTGATTTTTTGTTCAATTTTTATTGTAAATTTGAATTAAATATTAATTGTAAATCATGAGAATAACATTATTTTTTGTAGGATTCAGTGTATTAACCTTATTAAATTCATCTTGTCGAAATCCTAATCAATATCAAAAACAAGTTAAAGAGTTAGATAGTTTAAAAGTTGTTTTGCAAGAAGCCATTGTAAATTTTAACACCATTGATTCGGCTAAATGTGTTGAGGTGTATGCACAACAATTTACCTATGCCTCTTTTATTAAATCCAATTTGAAGGACACAGTTTCAATGGCTACAGCGGAGCAATTACAATTGTTTTATTCTATTGGAAAAAATTTAGTTAGTTTTTTAGTTATGAGTCCTAATTGGAAAGATGAAGCTAAACAGTCTATCAAACAATTAACAGATTTGAGTCATGATTTAAAAAATGGAAGTTTAGAAGAAGAAACTGTTTTTGATTTTGTATCTGATGAGAACAGACATGCAACCAAGATAATTGAAGAGTTAAAGACTAATACAGATTTAATGAGATATAGTTTAGATGTTTTTTCTAAATCATTGCCTGTAGCTCAAGAAACGGTTAAGAAATTGAATAATGGTGCATTACCAGAATTGATTCATCCGGAAATTAGAAAAAAGCCTACGAAGCATTAGTTGAAAAAATTAGCTCTTATAATTAGTTTAGTGTTTGTTGTTTTTAATTGTGTATCACAACGCAATAACGATGAAGAATTGGCTATGCAGTTTTACGAATTAAAACAATTTAATAAAGCGGTGGTTTATTTTGGAAAGCTATTTGATAAGTCGCCCGATGCTTACTATTCCTATTATTTCAAATGCCTTCTTGCCACAAAGGAATATATAAGAGCAGAAAAAATTACAAAAAAACAGATTAAACGAAATTCTAGTAATTCCTATTTATACGTTCAATTGGGAAGTGTATACAAACTTCAAGGTAATATAGATAAAGAAAAAGAACAATACAATAAAGCAATCAAAGAACTGATTCCTGAACAAAATAATGTGTTTACCTTAGCCCACGCCTTCGACGATTTGGAATTGTATGATTACGCCATCGACGTTTATAAAAAAGGGAGAACGCAAAATCCAACAACGTATCCCTACTATTATGAAATAGCTGATTTATATAAAAAAAATGGCGATGTCAAAGCCATGGTAAACGAATACTTAGATGCGATTGCTTTTAGTGAAAATGAACTTTACACGGCTCAAGCGCATTTACAACAATCGTTGGGTTATGACGAAAAAAATGGAGGTTTCAATAATCCAATTTTAAAACAGGAATTACAAAAACGCATTCAATCTAATCCCGATCAATTTATTTTTTCAGAATTTTTAATTTTCATACAAATTCAACAGAAAGATTTTGATGGCGCTTTTGTGCAATGCAAAGCCATTGATAAACGACAAAAAGGTGATGCCTCACGATTAATGACATTGGCGAAATTATGTGTGAGTAACGAAAATTATTTAGTTGCAGAAAAATGTTACCAATACGTTATTAGTAAAGGAAAAGAAAATGAGTTTTATGACGCCGCTAATATTGAAAAATTAAATACACGATTTTTGCAGTTATCATCTAGTTTAAATCCATTATTAATCGATTTAACGCTTTTAAATACCGATATCGAAGCAGCTCTAAAAAAGTACGGAACGAATGAATTAACTTTATCCTTGATTAAAAAGAACGCAGCATTAAAAGCCTATTATTTAAATCAGCCTATAAGTGGCATTCAATTACTAGAGG
>JBIISW010000169.1:0-4973 GCA_044340865.1 Bacteroidia bacterium
TTATATTTACCCTAAAAATAAGAAGATGGCTTCCTTTGATATCACAAGTAAAACAGATGCACAAACATTAGATAATGCGATTAATGTGGCAAAAAAAGAAATTTTAAATCGCTTTGATTTTAGAGATTCTAAAAGCGAAGTTGAATTGAATAAAAAAGATTTAACCATATCGATTGTTACCGAACACGATATGCGTTTAAATGCAATTATTGATGCAATTCATAGTCGCATGATGAAACAAGGCCTTGACCCTCGTTGTTTAGATGAAAGTAAGGCTCATTATCCTTCAGGCATGGTTATCAAAAAAGAAATTAAAATCCGACAAGGCATAGATAAAGAAGTTTCTAAAAAAATATTGAAGGATATCAAAGACAGTAAAATAAAAGTAACGGCTCAGTTAATGGATGATATTATCAGAGTTTCAAGCAAGAGTATCAATGATTTGCAAGGCGTGATGGCTATTTGTCGCCAAGGTGATTATGAAGTTCCCTTGCAATTTGTAAATATGAAATAGTTTATTTCTGAAAATTAGAATAATAAACGTTTCAAGAATCAAATAGTTAAATAGTGTGAGATTCCAATTTTAACAGTATTTATTGATTCTAAAGGTTTCACATTATTTTATAAAAAAGTATATTTGTCATAATAAATCAAAACAATCATGAAAAATTTAATCACGCTATCAATTGCCCTTATTTTATGTTCAGCATTCGTTAAATCTGATGGAAACAAAATTCCTTCTGCTGAATTAAAAAAACTAGATGGCTCAAAAATAAATTCAAACACGTTTAGCAATAATGGTAAACCAATGATCATAAGTTTTTGGGCAACATGGTGTAAACCCTGTAAAAAAGAGTTAGATGCTATTAATGAAGAATATGCTGAACTGCAAAAAGAAACAGGCGCAAAGCTAATTGCTATCTCTATTGATGATGCGCGTAGTTCGGGTAAAGTGGTAACCGATGTCAAAGTAAAAGGTTGGACGTATGAAGTTTATATTGACGAAAATCAAGATTTTAAACGTGCTATGAATGTAAATAATGTTCCTCATACGTTTTTAGTGGATGGAAATGGTCAAATTGTTTGGAGTCACAATTCTTATGCAGAAGGAGATGAAGAAAAATTATTTGAAAACGTAAGAAAGCTAGCTAAAGGAGAAATACTGTCGCACTAAAATTATATCCATTGTCAAACAACAATAACATTATGTCATTTAAAAAAATACTTGGTTCTCTTTTTGTTTTTTCGATATTAAACGTATCATTACACGCACAAACAACCGATTTAGGAAATATTCACGGTAACTTTCAAATTGATGCAGCCAATTATCAAAGAGATACTATTATTGGCGCTGATCCAGGAAGTGAAGTATTTAGATACAATGCCTTCGGTAATATAAATTATACCAAAGGTGGTTTCAGTGCAGGCATGCGTTTCGAAAGTTACAATCCTCCATTAATTGGTTATTTGGCTGGATATAAAGGTTCAGGCGTGCCGTATCGTTTTGCACGTTATCAGCATAAAGATATCGACATTACAGTGGGTAATTTTTACGAACAATTTGGAAGTGGCATCACCTTAAGAGCCTATGAAAACAGAGGATTATTATATGACAATGCCTTAGATGGTATGCGTGTTATTTTTACTCCCAGAAATGGTATTACCTTAAAAGGCTTGGTTGGTAAGCAACGAACTTTTTTTTCTTTGTCGCCAGGAGTTGTGCGTGGTTTGGATGGAGAAATAAACATAATGGAATTGTTTGATTCTGTTTTAGGCAATTATAAAACAAAAGTGATAATTGGAGGAAGCTTTGTTAGTAAGTATCAAGTGGATCAAGATCCAACTTTTGTATTACCTGAAAATGTTGGCACAAGCGCAGGACGAATATCTGTGTTACGTGGTGGTTTTAATTTCAATGCAGAATACGCTTATAAAATTAATGACCCATCGTTACAAAATAAATTAAGTTACAAAGCAGGACAAGCAGTCATTGCTTCTACATCTTATGGTACAAATGGATTTTCAGTTATGTTAGCTGGTAAGATGTTAGACAATATGAGTTTTAGAAGCGATAGAGATGCGACTAACACGATAGCGATGATTAATTATCAACCCGATTTGAGTAAGTTTCATACTTATTCTTTAATGGCCTATTATCCTTATGGTACACAAGCTAATGGCGAAGTGGGCGGAAGTGCAGAAATTCAGTACAAAGTAAAAAAAGGTACTTTGCTTGGGGGGAAATATGGAATGGATATTACCTTAAATGGTTCTGTGTTTTATGCATTAGATACAACGGGCATTCTTCCAATTAAAGATACATTAAGACAATATAAATATTCTACTAATTATGGAAATGTGGGTGATGAATTTTATCATGATTTAAATATTGAAATCACAAAGAAGCTATCAAAAAAATTGAAGTTCACCTTAATGTATGCGAATCAGTTTTTAAATCAATCCGTTGTTCAGTTTAATACCTTGGATAAGGATGAGCATCCTGATATTAAATCACATATTGGAGTTTTAGATGTAACGTATAAATATAAATCTAACTCAGCCATTCGTTTTGAAACGCAAGGTTTTTTTGGAACGTATGATTATAAAGATGCCAAGTATGGATCCAATGGAGAATTGAATAAAAAGAATAATACAGGTTCTTGGATTTCAGGATTAATAGAATGGACACCAAATACGCATTGGAGCATTACCGTTGCCGATCAATACAATTATAATAATCCTATTGTTGCAAAACGAGTGCATTATTATTTTGGCATGATAGGATATACCAATGGTCCAACACGTATTTCAGTAAGTTATGGTCGTCAGCGACAAGGTATTTTTTGTGCAGGAGGAGTTTGTCGCTTTGTTCCATCTTCAAGCGGTTTATCCATTAATATTTCATCTAGTTTTTAATCACGTTTAAATTTATCATCATGAAATCAATAGTTGTATACATCACATTCATTTCCATCAGTTTAGCGTTTTGCTTAGGTTGTGATTATGTAAAAAATGTAAAAGACCCAAAAGCTCCTGAAATAGAAAGCAGTAGAAAGGTTTTAATTGAAGATTATACTGGTCATAAATGTGGTAATTGCCCTGCTGCTGCGATTGCCTTAAAGTATTTAGAAAACAAATATCCTAGTAATGTTGTTCCATTGGCTATTCATGCCGGTTTTTTTGCTACTGTAAACTCAACCTATACAACTAATCTTCAAACTACTGACGGTAATGCTTATGATAGTCAGTTTGGAAATTCAGCTGCAGGAAATCCAAATGGACTCATTAATAGAGTAGGTTATGGTACTGGAGGTTTTATAAAGTCTTATACCTCTTGGGAGTCTGAATTAGTTAAATTGCTTCTTACGCAGGCTAGATTTGAAATAAAAATAAAAAATAGTTTTTCTTTAACTTCATCAAAACTAAATACTAGCATAACAGTAAAATCTCTGACTAATAATAGCGGAAAATATAAGTTAGTTGTTTTATTGTCTGAGGATAGTATTATTGCAGAGCAATTGGATTACAATCTGCCTTCAGGAAGTCAATTCATTACTAATTACCAATTTAACCATGTATTGAGAGGAGCTGTAAACAGTACATGGGGTGATGCAATTTTTCCTGTTGGAGCAGTTTCAAATGATTCAATTGTGAAATCGTATACCAATTTTAGTTTAAATCCTTTATATAATCCTGCCAAATGTCATGTAATAGCTTATGTTTATGATGCAGATCCATTAAGTCCAACGTATTACGAAATATTACAAGTAGAAGAAGCAAAGGTCAAATAGCTTTTAGTGAAAAATTATTTCTTTTACCAAAAAGGCATTCCTAGTGAATGCCTTTTTTTTAATGATGCATTTAAACTAAATAGAAATAACAAAATACCGTAATTAATACAATACCGATAACATCTAATACCAAGCCAACTTTAAACATGTCTTTCATTTCTATGCGCTTGGTTCCAAATACAATGGTATTAGCGGCTGTAGCCACAGGAAGCATAAAGCCTAAAGAAGCTGCAAATGTAGCTGGTATCATTAATAACAGTGGTGGTAAATCCAAATCTTTTTGAAGCGCAATCATTACAGGAATAGCTAGTTGAATACTTGCGATGTTGGAGGCAAATTCGCTAATGATGGTTACAATGACACAAATACCTAAAATAATAAAAATAATATGAACGCCTTTTAATGCTGTTAAAGATTGAGCCAACCAATCGCTTAATCCTGAAATGTCAAAACCGTAAGCTAAAGCAAAGCCACTTCCAAACATTAAAATAATATCGTAGCGTATTTTTTTGGCGTCATCCCATTCCAATAATGCTTCGCCTTTATGTTGTTTACTTGGAATTAAAAATAACAATAAGGCTGCCAGAATAGCTACACTGGCATCATCAACTAATTTTGGATTTGCGAATAAATGATTCCAACCTCTATAAGTAAAAGTTTCGAAAGCAATATCGGCGCGAGTAAACCATAACAACATGCAAGAAATAAAAATACCCGAAATCCATTTTTCTTCGTAAGAAAATTTCCCTAACAGTGTATAGTTATTTTTAAAATGATGTTTTCCTAAATTAGTAATAACTACTTTTTTACGTAAATAATAAAACCTTAAAACAAAAAATGTGGCTATTAAAAATATGCCTGACAATGGAAAACCAATTGAGGCCCATTTTAAAAAATTCAAATCATTTAAATGAGGAAAGGCTTCTTTATAAGCTTTAAAAAAATACATGTTTGGTGGAGTTCCTACAGGTGTTGCCATACCGCCAATGGTAGCCGCAAACGCTAAACCTAATAAGATAGCAGCTGCAAATCGGCCTTTACTTTTTTCACCGTGTATAAATTCATCCGTTTCACTGATTAAGGCCATGACGGCTCCAAATAACATCATGGTTGTGGCCGTATTCGAAATCCAATTACTTATTAAATAAGATGATAACATCACGCCTAATAATATGTTATGTG
>JBIISW010000170.1:0-4972 GCA_044340865.1 Bacteroidia bacterium
GTATCCATTTTTCCCACCACATATCAATTAACTGTAAATTATAGTTGGTTTAATAAAAATGGTTAATTTATTTTCCGACTTACTTTTTGTTCTATTGCCAAAAATCCATTTCAATATAGGTACTCGAGATATTAGAGGTAGTCCGCTACCAGAATTACTATTAGAACTTTCTTCTAATCCACCTAACATAATCATTTCTCCGTTTTTTACACGTATAAGTGACTGAAAATCTCTATTTAGTTTTCCTGGAGGAGCAGTTTGTGAAATTCTCTCTGTAAAAGAAGATTGAGTAACTCCAATTGACATTGTTATTTGTTCATCACCTGAAACTTGAGGGTTAATTGTAATCAATAAGTCTGCGCTTAAATCTTTATATTGTTGACTTTGTGTTACAGTAGGATTCGTATTTCCAGAATTAATAACATTGTTTTGCACTTCTAAATAATAAACAGTACTCCCAACTTTTAGTTTAGCCTCATGCCCGTTCAATGTTGCCATTTGTGGAGTTGAACGTAATTTTAAAGCACCTTGTTGTTCTAGAGCGGATAATGTTAAATAGAAATTTGGAGTCACATTTCCTAAATTTATAATACCAAGACCATTTATTCCACTAATTAAATTATTAATTGAATTTGCATTTAATGATAAATTTATTTGAGGTATAAGGGAACCAGTGGTTGCCGCAGCTGGCTTTGCGCCTATACCTGCTGAAATACCAGTAGATATGGAATTACTTTTTCTTACTTCTGCAATTATAACTTCAATATGAATCATTGGTACAACCAAATCAATTTGTCTTAAAAAAGTTTCGATTTCATTAATTCTAGGCTGAGAACCACTAACAATTAATCCATTTAAATCAACGAATGTTTTTATATCTACTCCTTTTTTTAAATCAAAAGGAATAAAATCAATTACTTTGTCTATGGTTCTATTTTTTAATATTATTAACTTACTCTGACGTAGTCCCTCTAAATTGCGATCACCAAACAAATAAATCTCTCCTTCTTTTTTAAAAGTAAAGTCTGTTCCATTGAATAATAATTTTAAAAAATCATCATAACTTGCATTATTTATCTTCACAGTAGTATTACCTTTTAATTCTGAAAATAAAAAATAATTTTGATTTAAATCTTTTGAAACACTATTTAATAGATCTAAAATAGCCATGTTTTGAACATCTGCAGAAATCAATCCATCTCGAACTGTAATATTTCTATTTGGTGTGTTATTTGTTATCGAAAAATTTGGATTATTTCTATCAGCTAGTAAGACTTTTTTTTCAAAAACATAAAATTTATCAGGTGTAATAGAAAGTTTCATATCATTAGAAAAGGCTAACTTTTCTAATGCTGAATTAAAGGAAGAGTTTTGAACAAAACAAGAAACTAATTTTCCAGTTAAATCAGGTGAAAAAATAATATTTTTACCACTCAATTTTGTAATATATTTTGCTGCTGTTGATAAGGTATCGTTGTTAAAATCAAAACTTAATAAATCTGATGTTTGCTCGTAAGTAACATTTATTTTTTTTTCGACTATTTTTGGAATAGTTAATGGTGGGGTATATTTTATAAATGATAAAATAGGACCTACAAAATTAATATCTAAATTGTATGTTTTACACAAAAACAAAAACACTTCTTGCGCACTCACTTTAGAAAATGAATTAACAATTTTAATATCAATGGTTGGATCAATATTTACATTTAAATTATTTTGAAAACCAACAGCCCTGATAAACTCTTGTATTGAAACACCGTTTATAGAAAGATCAACTTTATCATTAATTCCAGGACTCACTTTACCAACTTCAATAAGTTTTTGTTCTAAAATATCAAAACGATCCTGAGCATTATTTCTCAAGGAAAAAATAAATATTAAAAAAATGATATATAATTTAGTTTTCATGTATTAAGTATGGATATATTTCTTCTAAACTTGTCTCGCCTTTTATAAACAAATTCAATAGGTTATTCGCTAATGTACTTATATTATTTAATTTACAATAGTCTGTTATGTTGTTTTTTTTCTCTTTAACAAATTCAGCTAATTCATCATCAATACTAATAACCTCATAAACTGCTTTTCTACCTTTAAATCCGGTAAAATAACATGATTTACAGCCAGTTGATTTATACTGGGTAACTATTTTCAAATCTTGGTATTGTTTTGGTAATTCTTTAACCTCAAATGTTTTTTGTACTTTACAATTTGGACAAAGGATTCTTACCAATCTTTGTGCGACCGATAAATTAATTGTATTTGCTAATAAATAGGAAGGCACTCCCATATCAATTAATCGAGAAAGTGTACCCCACGCTGAATTTGTATGAATTGTAGACAATACTAAATGTCCTGTTAATGCTGCTCTTATTGCCATCTGAGCTGTGTCAGCGTCTCTAATTTCACCTAACATAATAATATCAGGATCTTGCCTTAAGAATGTACGTAATGCCTCAGAATAATTTAAACCAATAGATTCTTTAAGTTGAACTTGATTAATACCTTCTAAGGTGTATTCAATTGGATCTTCTATAGTTAAAATATTAGACTTTGTTTTATTTAATAATTTTAATGTAGTATATAAAGTTGTTGTTTTACCACTACCCGTAGGTCCAGATATCAAAATAATTCCATGCTTTTTTTGAATAGCTAATTGGTATTTTTTTAATTCGTCATCATTAAAACCTAACTTCAAAATATCCAAATTAGATGTATCATTTCCTAAAAGTCTAAGAACAACTTTCTCTCCATGTAAAGTTGGTAAAATTGAAACACGAATATCAATTTTCATATTATTGACATTATATCTAATTCTACCATCTTGCGGTAAACGCTTCTCAGCAATATCGCATTTAGCAGATATCTTAATCTTATTTATTAATGTAGGGTATTCTACTTTATTGATTTTATGTCTTTCAATTAACACGCCATCAACTCTAAATCGAATTCTACATTTATCCTCGTATGTTTCTATATGTATATCACTACTTCTTAAATTTTTCGCTTCATTAACTAAACTTTCTAAGAAATTACTTTCATTAACGTTTAACTGTAAGTTTGCAACTTCATTTAAAATTTGTTTAGTATTTGGATAATTAAGATTTAAGTATTTTTCTATTAAATCGGATGAGATTGGTTTCAATAGGATGTTCATACCAAAAACAATCTCTAACTCTGTTTTAATATCTTCGATTAATTGCTGTTCATCGATAAATAAATAGAAAATATTCTCAACGATTTGTTCTGGAATAATTTTATAAGTCCAAGCTTGGTCAATTGTAAGTAGATGTTTTACATCTGGAGCTAAAAGAGATGAATCATTTGTCATATTAAAAAGCTACAATCAATTAGGTAATTAGGTTGAATAAAATTTAGAATTATTACATACAAAATGTAAGAAATTACTAATAGTCCAGCTAAAGGAACATTTGTTTCATGCATTCCTTTTTTAAATAACACATAAATAAAAAAACTAATTAGTGCTACAGTAAATCCAAAACAAAAAAAGAAAATAAGTCCAATAGTATTGAAAGTGCACCCTAGACTTAACATAACAATAACATCCGCCATACCTAAAAATTGATTCATTATAATTTTAAACTTTTTGTATTTAAGAAACAAATAGAATTTTAAAACCAACCATATAAAGCTAAAATAAATTATTGCACCAATTAAATTGTATATCAAGGTTGTAAAATCTCTAAAAAATACTACTGAACAAAAACAAGAAATAACTAAAATAATTAAGACCCATAATGACACTAGTCTTGTTTTAAAATCTTGATAACAAATAATAATTGAGCTAATGAAAAATAGCGCACTAAATAAATAAAACAATAAATTCATTAGTCTTGGATAATTTCTTTCAACTTTTCATCAGCTGTTATTTGCCAAACGTTATATTGACCGTCTCCATCAAAATCTGAAACCGCTGTTGCTTTAGCTGTAAAATTATTAACAGAGGCATCTGTTATATCAATTTTATAGTTCGCTTGGCCATCAGCAGTTACTAATTTTGGTTGTTCAAAACCAATCGAATTTAGGTCATCAGTATATTTTGAATTAACATAAAAATAATTTTTCTCTAACATTATTATATGCTTCAATTGTAATTTTGCCTCTGTAGATTTAGCTCTACTAATTAAAGGTAGATATAATGGAACTGATAAGCTGGCAAGGATACCTATAATAGCCATTGACAACAACAATTCAAACATTGTAAAAGCTCCAAGTTTTTTTGATTTTAACTGATAAATCATTTCATTTTAAAATTTTCGTAAATCAAATCTACTTAATTTGATTTATTGCTAAAAAATAAAAGTCAATAATATCAAAGATAAAAATGTTAAAAATATTTACCAATCAAAAAATTATATGTATAAAATTTAAATAATCTAGATAATATTACCATTCATGAGTTGCAATTTCATTTTCAAGATTTTTAAAATCTTTTATGGCGTTATTTTCTGGAGTTCCATTTAAATGCTTTATGGCAATTCCAATTAATTTCAATTTATTAGTGCATTTAATTTTACTATCACCAGCAATTTTTGTGCGGTAATTATTTTCACTAAATTTTGTGTAGTCTTGATATAAACCTTCACCACTGGATGGATTATCATATTTATATATAGAAGCAATATCAATACATTTTTTTCGATTTATTGGGTGTCCATTATAAAAATAAATAAGCGCTATAACTTTTACTTTAACTCTACTCTTTGTTTCATCTATTATTACTTTTTTTTCTTTTTTAACTAATAAAGATTGTTTTAAATTGGTATTAAATTTCAATAACCAATTATAATAGTGAAATGTTGCTTCTGCATAAACAAAATCGTTAGTGAATTTTTCATACGGATACTTAAATTTTGGGCTATGAACAAATCCAAAATACTCATATCTCTTAATCATTTTATTTAATAAAAAATCACTTTAACTGGGATATTGTTTCTACTCATCTCAT
>JBIISW010000043.1:0-16753 GCA_044340865.1 Bacteroidia bacterium
TTATGTCATTATAAAGGCACGAAATGAAATAAAGTCCAAGAGCTAATAGTGTAAAAACGAAAATACTTCTCAAGTTATAATTTATTTTATAGTATTTCTGCCCAAGTAAATAGGATAATATCATCATGATTCCATAAGACATAAAAGTTGCCCAGGCACATGCTATATAGCCATAATAAGGAATGAATAAAAAATTAATACTCAATGTTATGATGGCTCCAATGAAGGTAATCACTGCTCCAAATTTAGTTTGTCCAGTTAGTTTATACCAAATTGATAAATTAAAGTATACGCCAAGAAATAGATTTGCTAATAACAAAATAGGTACAACTACTAATCCAGTTCTATATTTTTCGCTAATTGCAAATTGTATCCAAGGTAAATTCATCATCGTTCCTAAGAATAAAAACAAGCAAAATAGGATAAAGTATTTCATCACTAATGCATTTAAACTTTTAGAGTTTTTTGCATTTGCACTATTAAAGAAAAAAGGTTCAGCGGCAAACTTAAATGCTTGTATAAATATGCTCATCAACATCGCTATTTTATAACAGTTGCTATAAACCCCAATTTGATAGCTGCCTTCATCTATTGGTAATATGTATTTTAAAACAATACGATCAAATGTTTCATTGACCATTCCTGCTAAGCCTAAAATTATTAGTGGCCACGCATATAAAAACATGTTTTTCCATAGAGTAAAATCGAAGACATACTGAAAACCTTTAAATTCTTTAGATAGTAAAAATATACTGATGAGGTTTGCTACTAATTGGGCAATGAAAGCATAACCAATACCGATTTCTGGATTGTATAGGTTTGCAAAGATTGAATCATCTCCGCTCTCAAAGGCTTTTTTACAAATAATAAAGAAAAAAACATTGAATGAGATTGTTAAAATGACTGTTATGAATTTAATGCCTGCAAATTTTTTAGCGTTATTTTTTTGTCTTAATCTTGCGAAAGGAATTTGCATGACGGCATCTGAGGCAACAATTAATATGCACCATACCACAAAATTGGAGTGTTGGGGCTCTTTAATTAGCTCGGATATATGCTCTGAAAATGAAATTATAAATAGCGTAAATACAACTGTGCTAACTAGGATTGAGATTAAAGCTGTTGAATAAACTTTGTCTTTATTACTTTCCTCAGCCTTACTATAAAAGTTGAAGAATGCCGTTTCCATACCATACAAAAACAAGATGTTAAAAAAACTGATGTACGCAAAAAACTCTGCGTTTGGAGCTAGCTGTGCAGGTTCTTTAAATATATAAGTTAGTACAAATGAAAAGGCATAATTAATAAAACGAGGTAATATGCTCCCTAGTCCATAAATGGCAGTTTGTGATGCAAGTTTTTTTAATGGATTAGCCAATAGTTTATTTATTTAAACGTAGTAAAATTAGATTTTTTTTAATTACTCATACCTACATTCAAGATAAGATATTAACCTATACTTGTCATTTCATTTTTAATTAACTATCACTGTAAAAACAGAAAACCCTTCGATATAACACCGAAGGGTTTTCTATTTTAAAAATTTTATTTTATTTTATTACGACTAATCGATTTGTACCAACAATTTCAGTATTTGAACTTAAACTTACAATATATGTACCTGAAATTAAATCTTCAGTTCCTATTTGCATGAGTTGCTCTCCTTCTGGCAATTTACCTAAGGTTTTTGTAATTACTAAAACACCCTTTAAATCATAAACCGATAAAGTTAAGTTCTCTTGTTTTTTAATAGTAAATGATAAATTAACCATATCTCTCGTTGGATTTGGATATAATTTAATCTCACTAACTACCGTTTTATCTTTTGGAGTAATCTCGTTAATTCCTACTGTAAATTGTGAATAATATGTATCACTAGCCCAAATTCCGCGACCATGAGTACCTGCATAAATCATACCTGAATTATAGCTTTCTAAATTACCTTTCGTTTGCTGACGAAGCATAAAAACTGGCACATTAGGTAATTTATTGTTATTTTCTTTAGTCCAAGTAGGATTGGCAACTGTAATATCAGAAGTAGCATACAGTCCATGTTCTGTTCCAACTAAAACACGATTGGTATTTTTAACTTCAATTAAAGATGAGTAAATAGGATCACTTGCAATTAGACCAGTAGTTCCAGCCCCCATTCTTGAAGAAAATAAACCTAAACCAAGAGCGGTAGGATGAGTTGCAGGATTTGCTGCATAATATACATGCGGACTTGCGCCGTATCCACCAACTGTCACGATTATTTTACTTCCGTTAATTGGATCAACTGAAATTGATGTAACAACACCACCAGGGAATGTTCCAATTTTTGTACAACGGATTGGACTTCTTTTTCTTTGTGCATTACCCGCAGAGTCAATCATATTTGCTTTTAACGAATCTATTGATTTTACTCCTATCGAATCGTATAAAGATTTTAAATGCGAAATTCTAAATAATGTACCAGATTGTGTACCTACATATAAATTATCACCATTTGGGTCCCATTCCATCGTTTGAACAACACCATTGAATGGAGCATTTGCACCTGTTTCATCTCGAGAAACGCTACTAGCTACTGTACACCAATCAGGACTGATACTAAAGTTTAATGGTTTTTTTACCACAACCACTCTACTTGTTAATCCAATTGCTAATCGTGCTTGTAAGATATCTGGAACTAATACTCTAGATCTTGCTGGTAAAGTTGACGTTAATGTGTAAGGGAATTTTGTTCCAGAGGTTACTTCACTTGTAACTCTTACATTAGCACCAGAGTTAAATGCTTCTGTAACTAACGTTTTGATTAATGTTCCGTTCGTTGGAGCAGTTGTAAATGTTATTTTTAAAGAATCTATTTCTGGAAAAATACCAAAGTCTAAACCAAATCTTGAAGCAATAACAACTCCAGAATAAGCACCAATTGTAAATGGCACTGAAGTTGTGTAAGTGGTTACAACTGTTCCAACTTTTGTTGAAGTTATTGGAGAGGTGTAATTTAAACCTGATGTAGGCAATCCAACAATAGTTAAATAAAGAGAATCTAAAATGGCTGAGTTATCTGTACGAACCACTTTTGATTTAAATACTTTTTGAGTTCCATCTCCTAGTCCAGCTGTATTATTTGTTATTACAGGAGCAGTAAAATAAACAGAGTCTATTGAAGTAAAGTCTGATGTTGATTCCCAAAGTTTAATTGGTGTAACAAAACTCGCAAATGCTCCTGTTCCTGGACCTCCATTTACTTTGCTATATTCTCCATCTACAAATTCATTTCCACCATAAGGACCTTTATTAGCTGCTCTATCAACTTGACCATAGTAAATTGACGTAAACACCGCATCGTTTGCAATATTTGAGAATTCTAAAAAATTTCCATCTCCGCCACCAAGAGGATAAGCGCCTTTAGTTCCATTCCATGTTCCAGGTATGTAAGTTGTTCCATTATCTTGATTTCCACAAGCAACGCCTCCCATTGGAAAACCAGATACTCCTAATGCAGGATATCTCTCAAAACCAATAGCATAAGGTTGAGTTGTGTTAAATCCTTTATTGATAGCACTAAAATTTAATCCGCCATCTAGGCTTCTAAACATACCACCATCACATCCTATGATTAGTTTATTTGAGTTGAATGGATCCCATTCGAAAGCATGAATATCTGAGTGCACATATTGTTGTGAACCTACTGCAAATTGATAGGCTGCATAATTCCAGCTTCCAATTCCTGGAGAAACTCTATTCCATTTCCAACATGAAACCCCACCTAAATATAGTAAACCTGGGTTAGAAGGACTAACAGTTATAGCGTTATCGTATTGACCTTGTCCGTTTCCACCAGAAATATATGGATCAAATGTTGTAGAACTTGCGTTAGCAATTCTGTACCATGTTAAACCTCCATTTTCAGTATAAATTACCCCACCTAATTTACTATCACCTCTAACACCTGCAGCATAAATATAATTTGGATTTGAAGGAGCAATGGCTAATTCTGTTGAATAACGATCTGAACTTGAGATAACAGAAATAGACGGTGTGATTGCGGTTACAAATTCATCACCAGAAATAGATCTGTAAATACCTGCACTTGAACAAAAAACATAAGATCCATCTGTGCCAACTTTAATGTCTTTTATAAAACCACTTGTAGCAACTGAAGCACTCGTAGTAGATAATTTTGCTGAACCCCATGTTGCACCAGCATTTTTAGAAATTTTAAATCCATTTGAAAATGTTCCTAAATAAATAACATTAGGGTCTGTTTTATGACATTTTACATTTTTGATATCACGATATGAAACTGTATTTGTTACAGAAGTAATAGCGTTTGTTGCTAAGTTTAATTTAAATAAACCTGCGCCAATAAAGGCAGAATTCCCATCGCCACCAGAATTTTCTTCACCTGTACCGAAATAAATAAAATTTCCACTTGCATCTTGGTCAATACAGCCAATAATCATATTACTTAATTGATCGTTTATAGGATTCCATGTGCTCCCTCCATTAGTAGATTTGAAAAGCCCACCAGAAACACCACCAGCATAGATAACATTTTGATTAAATTTATCAAATACGATAGCTCTAACTCTTCCACCTACGTTATCTGGACCTAATTCAGTCCAATTTAAACCTAATGCACTATTGGTGCGGAAATTAGATGTATTTTGCATTCTAAATAATGCCTCTTGATCTGCCATGGCACGACCTTCTTCATTAATAAGTCCTGTACTAGGATCTGCTTTTAACATTTGATAATAGGCTTCAGCTCCTGCCCAACTTTGGGCTTTATTTTTTTCAGCATCTTCAAAACGTGGCGAGTAGTGAGATGATTTGATTAATGTTAAAGGCGCAACTATCATAATTGCACCGCTTACAAAGTATGCTAAAGTTTTAAAGTTTAGTTTCATGACTGTTTGTTTTATTTATTCGAAAAAATGTTCTAAACACAAATATAAATTATAATTATTCAAAATACTAAAAAAATATTAAAAGTGGTTACAATTAATTAACAAGTGGTAGGATATTTTTGTTTAAAATAAAACTAGCTATTTAAACTTAAATACGTTTCAATTAAAAAACATGTTTTTCAGCATGATAAGATGACCTCACTAATGCACCACTTTCAACATATTTAAATCCTTTGCTTAGTGCAATTTCTTTCCATTTGTTAAATTCATCCGGATGAACAAATCGGGCCACTGGCAAATGTTTTGGCGTAGGTTGCAAATACTGTCCAATTGTGATAACATCGCAATTAACTGAGGCTAAATCGTTTATGGTTTCCATTAATTCTTCTTCAGTTTCACCTAATCCTACCATGATACCAGATTTAGTTCGAACATTTGCTTCATGCAATCGTTTCAATACCTCTAAACTTCTATCATATTTGGCTTGAATTCTAACCTGGGCTGTTAGTCGTCTTACAGTTTCCATATTATGGGAAACAATATCAGGCTTTACATCTATAATTCGTTGTAAATTATCCCATTTTCCTGCAAAATCCGGAATAAGACATTCGAATTTTGTAGAAGGGCTAATTTCTCTGATTGCTTTTATAGTTTCTGCCCAAATAATGGAGCCGCCATCTTTTAAATCATCTCTATCAACAGATGTAATAACGCAATGCTTAACATTCATTAGTTTAACAGAGTTGGCAACGCGTTTTGGTTCGTCCCAATCTGCCGGTTTTGGTTTACCAGTTGCGACAGCGCAAAATCCACAAGAACGGGTACAAATATTTCCTAAAATCATAAATGTGGCAGTGCCTGCACCCCAACATTCACCCATATTAGGGCAGTTTCCACTTTCGCAAATGGTGTGAAGTTTGTGTTCTGAAACTATTTTCCTAACTTTCAAATAATCTTCGCCTATTGGTAATTTTACCCTTAACCAATCTGGTTTACGAGGTTTTTCTAAAAGTGCTTTTATTTCTAAATTTTCCATGTGTTAAAACCATTTTTTTCCAAATACAAAACTAACATATAATGTCATAATAAAGTTTTCGGACGGATTGTTTGCCATTATTGGAAGGGCTTTTGGGTAATAATCGAATATAATTCCCGTTTCAATTGCTTTCACGTTATCCGAATATGGCGCAAATTCGAAGCTAAGATTAGCTTTTGCATAAAAGCCCGGATAAATTTTAGTTTCCGATAATCCATCAACAATGGAACCTCTTCCAGAAATGCTGTCAATTGTATGAATGGATGAATTGTATTTGATTGCTTCTTGATATTTTACACCAAATGTATTCTGTCTGTATACGAGAATGTAATTCGGTTTCGCAAATGTGATATTTCCACCCAAAAAATAGCAAGATCGAATTTCTACAGATTTTCTATCAGCTTTTTTGTAAACAGTTGTTTGATACCCAACGCCTGCTCTAAACATGAGAATACTATTGAGCTTGCCGTAAACAAAGCGTTTTGAATTGTCTGACTGATTTGAAACTTTGATTTCTTTGGGATGTTTCAAATTCAACATTTCAAGTTCCATTACTCGTTTTCTTGAAGCAGTAACGTGTTTGGACCTCATAATATTTATACCTAAACCTCTACTGTGTAAAAATAAACCTCCAGACATTTCATTTCTATAAAGCACATTTGGATCATTACCATTAGCAATTGCTTGTGTTGTGCTTTGCGAAAAGCTTAATTGTCCAATGACTAGGAATGTAAATAAATATGATAGTTTACCGAACATGATTAACAAAAGTAATTAATATTTTTAGTTAAGTGTAATTTGTTTTGTCTAATATTTCCTTGAAATGAATATTGCTTTTTATATATTTGAAAAAAAATAAAATGGTAACAAGTAAGATAGAATATTTAGGTGAATTGCGAACTGAAGCGATTCACCTTCAATCAAATTCATTGATTCATACCGATGCTCCAAAAGATAATCATGGTAAAGGTGAGGCTTTTTCGCCAACAGATTTAATCGCCACTGCATTAGGAAGTTGTATGATATCGGTCATGGGAATTGTTGCTTTAAAAGAAGGAATAACGACCATTGAAGGAACTATAGCTGAAGTAACAAAAGTGATGCATGCTGAACCTCGTCGTATCGGTGAAATTCATATTAAAATAACGTTTCCGAAAAAGAATTTTACTGATAAAGAAAAGTTGATGTATGAGAGATCTGCCCATACTTGTCCAGTTGCTAAAAGCTTACACCCTGATTTAAAACAAATTATTGAGTTTGTTTGGTAATGGCTTCTAAAATAGAATTAGCTGAAATATCTGTGTGTGAGGATGCATAAAAACATGTTCCGTTTTTAATTAATAGCACTTGCGGCGAAGCGTGTTCAACATTAAATAAAGAAGCTATTTCGTTCGAAATATCTCGATGATTTAATAAATCTAAATAATAAGCGGGAATTTTTTCGTCATCATTCCATCTTGTTTCTAGCCTATTGAGTGCCATTGAACTGATAGAACAACGTGTACTGTGCTTAAACAACAAAACAGCCAAATTTTCGTGAGGCTGCTGATTTGATTGAGAAATAATATCCTGTAACTGATTTAGTTCAGTTAAATTATGCCAAAGCATCAGAAATTAAATAGATTTTTTAACAGAACTAGTTGTGTTTGCTTTAGTATATGCAGGACATTTTTCGTGCGATTTACAAGCAGTGAAAACTGAACAAAAAACAATAGATAAAGCAGTAACGATTAGTAATTTTTTCATAAGTAAGATTTTATATTTAAATAATCTTAGCAAATATATGTTAAATTGCTCAACTATAAAACTATTGTATTTAAATCAATAATTATTAATTAACAAAACAAAGTTGAAACGATTAAATTGGCAGATTTTTTTTGAAAAAGAAAAAGCAAAGGCATATTTCCTAAATTTAGATTCTTTTATTAAAACAGAACGCTCAAAAAATAGGGTCTTTCCAAAAGAAATGGACGTTTTCAAGGCATTTGAATTAACTTCTTTCGAGACATTGAAAGTGGTAATTATTGGACAAGACCCTTATCACAAAGTTAATCAAGCACATGGTTTGAGTTTTTCTGTAAATACAGGAATCAAAACACCTCCATCATTGGTTAATATTTACAAAGAATTACAAACTGATGTAAATATTCCGATGGCTAATCATGGAAATTTAACTGTTTGGGCAAAACAAGGGGTTTTATTATTGAATGCGACATTAACGGTTAGGGAAGGTCAGCCGGGTAGTCATCAACACCAAGGATGGGAAATATTCACAGATGAAGTCATAACATATATTTCAGAAAATAAAGAAGCTGTTGTTTTTTTATTGTGGGGAAATTTTGCAAAATCAAAAAAAGATTTAATTAATGCTTCTAAACATTTAATTTTAGAAGCCGCACACCCTTCTCCTTTGGCCCGTGGTGCATTTTTTGGATGTAAGCATTTTTCTCAAACAAATGCATTTTTAATTTCTAATAACAAAACGCCCGTAGATTGGAATCTAGACCAAGGCGATTTGTTTTCCTGAAAAAAAGTGTAAGATTTGTAACAACAATAAGAACAATTAAATAATAGTTTTAAAAAATAAGTTGAGCGGTATCTATATTCATATTCCTTTTTGTAAGCAAGCTTGCCATTATTGTGATTTTCATTTTTCTACATCACTGAAATTAAAATCAAATTTAGTTGCAGCTATTTTAACGGAGATTGATTTACGACTTCCGTATTTGAAAAATAAAAACATAGAAACTATTTATTTTGGTGGAGGAACTCCTAGTTTATTATCTGAAAAAGAATTGTTTTTGATTTTAGAAAAAATATATAAAACATACAACGTTTCGTCTCATGCGGAAATTACCTTGGAAGCAAACCCTGATGATTTAAGTATTGAAAAATTAAAAGAATTGAAACGTTTAGAAATTAATAGATTAAGTATTGGTTTACAAAGTTATAATGATGAAGAATTAATTTGGATGAACCGAGCGCACACAGCAGCCGAAAGTGAGGCAAGTGTGAAGCGCTCTCAAGATAAAGGCTTTGAAAATATTTCAATTGATTTAATCTACGGATCAAAATTTAGTAATCTTGCTAATTGGAAAAGAACACTAGACAAAACAATTGCATTAGATGTTAAGCATATTTCGAGTTATAATTTAACTATTGAAGATAAAACAAAACTTGGTCATGATTTTAAAGTTAAAAAAGAGCTAGCTATTGATGATGAAAAAAGTTCCGAAATGTTTTTAGAAATGATAGATCGATTAGAAAAAAATAAATTCATTCATTACGAAATATCTAATTTTGGTAAAGAAAATTATTTTAGCAATCATAATTCTAATTATTGGAAAGGTATTGAATATATTGGTTTTGGGCCTTCTGCGCATTCGTTTGATGGCGTTTCTCGTCAATGGAATATATCAAATAATAGTTTATACATTAAAAACGTGAATGATAAAGACGTGTCGTATTTTGAAGATGAAATATTGTCAGAATCTGATCAATTTAACGAGTACATTTTAACTTCATTGCGAACCATTTGGGGTATTGATGCTGAGGTTCTGAAAAATAAATTCAGTTCAGAAATTACAAATGCATTTAACCAAAAAATAAACATTTATATTTCTAAGGAAATGATTACGCTTACAAACAATCAGTATGTATTGACTAGTAACGGAAAATTATTTGCTGATAAAATTGCCAGCGAATTGTTTGTGTAATATTTATTCGTTTAACACATCAAATACTAAATCTCTTTCGTATCCTTTGCTTAAAGCGTAATTTAAAACTTTTAGTTTCAATTTAATGGGATTTTTCTCATTCGTTAATCGTTGTTTTGTTTCAATTAATTTTCTAAGAGTACTCATATATTCGGCATCATCAATTTGTGCCATTGCTTTTTTTATGCAATAATCACTCACCCGTTTTTGTTTTAATTCAATTTTAATTTTGATACGCCCCCATTTTTTGATGGCATGTTTACCATGCACAAATTGCATAGCAAAGCGTTCTTCATTTAAAAAATTAGATTCAATTAATGATGAGATAATATTTTCTACTGCATCGGGCCACAAACCAAAACCATATAATTTATCACGAGTTTCTTGCTGACAGCGTTCTTGGTATGCACACCAACTTTGCATTTTAATCAATGCGATTTCTGGATTGGTTATTTTATCGGTTTGCTTTTTTTCGAACACATGTAAAAATAATATTTCTTTGTTATATTTGAATCACTATGTTAGAATTTCCTTCATCCTTTTTAAATTCCATTTCTAATTGTTGCCGTTTTGATAAAGATGCTTTTATAGACGCATATCAGGTTGAGTGCGGCATCGTTGAAACGAATGGACATATAACAGATACTTTTGGTTATCGGTTTTGTCAAGATAAAACAAAGTCGGAATGATTTTTTTGTTCGGTGTTTACCAAAAAAGAATGCTGATCATGTTCAAGATTCAAGAATAAATTAACACGAAACCTCTACGCATATTGAGACTAAAGAAAAATAATTAGGAAATAGGTTAAATAATTATTTGCCTCACGATTTCATAATTTTAAAATAACTGATTAATTATTTTTTATACTTTGTAAAATTTCATCAACAATGTGTCGCGTATTATTTAATCGCGGCACTTTAAATTGTCCACCAAGTTTTTGATTTGATTTCAGCCAATTGTAAAACGTTCCTTTTGGAAGGATAGTAATAGTTGGTAATTGCAAGATGTAATTATTAAAACGTTTGGCTTCGTAATCAGAATTGATTGTTTTTAAATGGTCATCTAAAATTTTTGTGAAATAGTCTAAATGCTCGGGGTTGTTTTCAAACTCAATAAGCCATTGATGTGCACCCGAATTGCCATCCATAAAAATGGGAGCAACAGTATAATCTATTATATGTGTTTTTGTTTTTTCGCAAGCCATTTTTAAAGCTTGTTCAGCATTATGAATCATGACTTCTTCTCCAAATACATTGATGCATTGTTTGGTTCGACCGGTAATGATAAAACGGTAAGGTGATAAATTTGTAAATTGAATGGTATCGCCTAATTGATAACGCCATAAGCCAGCGTTGGTTGTGATGAGCATTGAATAGTTTTTATATAATTGCACTTCCGATAAATTGTATGTGCGAGGATTAACGTCATCTAAATCGTTCACTAAAATAAATTCGTAATAAATGCCGTAATCTAACATCAATAACATTTCAGTACTCACTTTTTCATCTTGTATACCAAAGAAACCCTCTGATGCACTGTATAATTGCATGTAGGCCACTTGATTGTTGTCAAATAAATTTTCGAATAAGTGTTGGTATGGAGTAAAGCTCACCCCACCATGAAAATATACTTCTAAGTTTGGCCAAATAGCTTTTAGTGTTTTTTCATTTTTAATCTCTAGAATGCGTTTTAAAAGCACTAACATCCAACTTGGTACTCCAGCTAAACTTGTTACATTTTCGTTAGCCATGCTTTGAGCAATTTTTTCTAGTTTCTCTTCCCAGTTTTCCATTAAAGCAATGTTAACATCAGGTGCTCTAAAATACTCTGCCCACATGGGTAAATTTTGAATAATGATGGCACTTACATCACCGTGATATGAATTGTAATCGCCAAAATGATCGGTTTTATAACTTCCACCTAACGCTAAATTTTTGCCTGTAAATAATTTAGTTTCTGAATTATTCACACATTGAAATGTAATCATATCTCGTCCGCCATTATAATGACAGCCATTTAAAAACTCTTTGCTTACTGGAATAAATTTGCTTTTATCCGTTGTTCCACTGCTTTTGGCAAACCATTTAATATCGCTATTCCAAAGTAAATTTTGTTCGCCTCTTCGCGTGCGTTCAATGTATGGTTTTAGCGATTCATAATCTTGAAGTGGGATTGATTTAAACTGTTCTGCATTTGTTATGTGTTTAAATCCGTGAAGCTTTCCGAATTCAGTATCTTTTCCCAGTTTTATTAATTCAAGAAGCCACTCATTTTGCACATCATGCGGGTATTTCATAAACAACTCAATTTGGTGCATGCGTTTTTTCATGAGCCAAGATGCTATTGAATTTAAAATTGCCATACGTGTTTATCCTAACTTTTAATTTCTAATTTATTCATTTAACTGAGTCAAGTATACTTCATTAAATCAGTATTAGATTTGCACTCATCCAAAGTTGTAGCTATTTATTTTTTTGTTTGAAGATAGTTTTCAAAGGTATTTAAATTCATGGCGTTTAAACAGTTATCTTTTGCTAAAAGTCCTTTCCGTGCGACTAACGTGCCATAATACATATCGTGATATCCTTTTAGTTGATGCGCATCAGGATTGATAGAAATCATGACGCCTTTTTCTAAACAATACGGAATCCAACGCCAATCAATATCTAAGCGATAGGGATGTGCATTTAATTCAATCACAACACCATTTGCGGCACAAGCATCAATTATTTTTTTATGATCGATTGGATAGCCAGGACGACCTAATAATAAACGACCAGTTGGATGTCCTAAAATGGTTGTGTACGGATTTTCAATAGCTTTTAGCAAACGCTGTGTTGCTTTTTCTTCATCCATTTTTAAATTAGAGTGAATAGAAGCAACAATAAAATCAAATGATTTTAAAACATCTTCTTCATAATCTAAATCCCCATTTCCTAAAATATCACTTTCAATACCTTTAAAAATTTTAAATGGAAATAATTGTTTGTTTAACTTATCAATGTCATTGTGTTGTAAGATAATGTCTTCAACTTTTAATCCACCAGCATAACTTGCACTTTTACTATGATCACACATTCCTAAATATTCGTACCCTAATTGTTTGGCATATATAGCCATTTCTTCGAGTGTATTTAGTCCATCACTATACGTTGAGTGATTATGTAAAATACCTTTTAAATCAGCTAATTCAATCAGTTTTGGCAAGGTATGAGTTGTTGCTTTTTCTACCTCAAATAATCCTTCACGCAATTCGGGTTCGCAATATTGAATAGTTAAATTCGAGTAAATATCTTTTTCTGAATTGTATTTTTTTATGTCGAGGTTATGAAAATGAATACCAGATAGATGTTCTTTAGTTGACGATGTTTCAACAAGTGTTCTGTAAAAAACAGTTTCGTTAACTTGTATAAAGTTGATTGGAATGTGTTCCGAATAGTAGTCATCTAAATCGATTGTTTCATCTCCAACTAAAATATCTATTTCATCAATGACTTCACACTTTCTGTGCATCGCGCCTGTTAACGAAACATAATCAGTATGTTTTAAAAGAGCTTCAATAATGGGTTTAGCAATTTTTTCGGCATAAGAAAAATGAAATTTACCAGCGTTACTTTTTTTAAATTCAATGTTTTGAATAATGGTTTGTTGTGTTTTTTCTCCAAAGCCTTTTAATTCCAATAACCTGTTTTCATGACATGCATACAGTAATTCGGTGACACTTTCTAAGTTTAATTCTAACCATAATTGCCTTACTTTTTTCGGACCAATTCCTTTAATGCCAAGCATCTCCAAAACACCTTGTGGTGTTTTTGCCAAAAGCTCTTCTAGTTCTTTTGTTGTGTTACGCTCATGTAAATCAATTATTTTTTCAGCTAAACTTTTACTTATTCCTTCAATCTGAGTAAGTTCTTCAATGGATTTATTGTTTAAATCGATGCGCGTTTTACTAAGTCTGTAAGCGGCACTTGCCATAGCTTTTACTTTAAACGAATTTTCGTTGTGCAATTCCATTAGTTTGGAAGTTATTTCAAAAGCATCAGCTATATCTTCGGTAGTCATTTTAAATAAATTTCAGCGTATTTTAAATCACTAGGTGTTGTAATTTTTATATTTTCAGTATTTCCTTCTACTAAATAAATGGGTTCATCAATTCCCTCCAATACAGTGGCATCATCCGTAAAAAAAGGGGAGAACGGTTGCTCAAACGCTTTTTGTATTAATGATACTAAAAAACATTGAGGTGTTTGCACTACTTTATAATCATCTCTACTAACTGCTTTGTTAATGCCATTGGTTACAAGTCTGATACTTTCTGCTACATCAATAACTGGAATTGCATTTCCCTTTTTTGAAGCGGTTTCAAAACACGTTTGAATGGTTTGATGGGACACAAACGGTCGAGCCGCATCATGTATACCTACAATGTCATTTGGATTTTTAATCAGGTTTAATCCATTTTTTACCGATTGAAATCGGGTATCTCCGCCAACCACAATTTGTATGTCTTTGCCAGGAAAATATTCTGCTAACATAAAATTAGCATCGGTTATATAATCTTTATGAACACAAACAATAATGTGCATGTATTCGTCAAATTCTAAAAATTTTTCGATGGTATGAATAATAATTGGTTTTCCTTTTATTTCCAAAAATTGTTTAGGAATGTTGGATTGCATGCGTGTTCCTGTTCCACCTGCAACAATGATGATATTATAATGTGATGTCATATTGTGATTTTGAAATGCGATGTTTTATTTTTCTTTTAGGAACAATCAGTTAGTCATTGTTAAGGCTTTGCTCATGGCTTTTAAAAGTAACTATAATTTATAAATAGACAAAAATCTTGTTGTTGCTTAAATGAACCATTGCCAACAACCTAATGTTTATAAACACCTGAGGTCGAATCATAATCTTACTTTTTTTGATTTATTTTTAATACATGAACACAATAGATACACAATCTGTATGATTCATTTTCTTTTTTTAATCTGCTTACGTTTAACTTAAAATAAAATTATGATCAAACCACTCATTATTCTATTCAATACATTTGTTGTTTTTTTATTCAGCATCTTGTTTGGCGATTCGGCTATAACTGTTGTCGGTAATTTTCCTAAAAGCGTAAATCCTGGTTATGATTTTGTTGCTGAAATAACTGTTAAGGAAGCAAATTTGGATGGCTTTGCAAAATTAGCATTTCAAGTCCCTAAAGGTTTTTTGGTGAAGGAAATGGAAAGTAGAAATGGTGCTTTTACCTTTAAAAAAAATGTGGCTACAGTAACGTGGAAAAAAATAAATTCAACGGGCGATTTGAAGCTTAAATTTTTAGTAACAGCTATTGTTAAAACTATAGGTGCGAAAAAATTAGAAGCTAAATTTTCATATATTCTGAATAATAAAAAAGTAGCGGTTTCGATGCCTTCTGCCGAAATTTTTGTTGGAGAAACAGAAGAGCCAATTATTACTCCAATTGATACCATCAAAAAAATAGTTTTAGATACTCTCAAAAAACAAAATCCAGATACGTTGTTGACTAAGGTTTTTATTGAGTCTAAAGAAAAACCTTCATTGGATAATCCTATCGAACCCAATTCTACTATTGTATGTAAACGAACGTATGTCAATGGAAAAAAACCTAACGAAGTTATTGTTGAAGTAACTATTGCTAAAGGATCAATCACTGGCTTTGCTAAGTACCAAGATTTATTACCAGTTGGATGTAAAGCTAAGTCCGTTGCTACAAATGGAAGTTCATTTTCTGTAGCAGATGGAAAAGTGAAATTTGTGTGGGTAACTTTGCCTGCTGATGAAGAATTAAAAATTTCTTATGCTTTAGAAAAAATGCCGACGACGTCTATAGATGTAGTATTGGATAAAGGAGAGTTTTCGTACCTTGAAAAAAATCAAAGTAAAAAAACAAGTTTACCGAGTATGGTTATTTCATATTTGACTGCGACGCCATCGATTGCAAATGTCGATTCCAAATTGATTAATGCAAAACAAACTATAGAACCTAAGAAAGTAAAGAAGTTGGAAACTTCAACTGCTAAGATAGAAACTAGTACGCCCGTTATTTCAAAAACTGAAGGGAGTGTTTCCTTTTTAGTTCAAATAGGTGCATTTAAAGCAAAAATAGCAGCTGATAAATTGGCTTCACTGTATCAGTTGAAGGAACCGATTAAAAGTGATATGCATGATGGTTTTCATAAATTCATGATAGGCAATTTTGATGCCTACAAGCAAGCCCGATTGCGCAGAGATGAAATAACACAAAGTGGTTGTAATGGTGCATTTGTAACTGCTTATAATGGTTCTACTAGAATTACAGTTCAAGAAGCTTTGATGATTAGTAATCAAAAATGGTTTAAATAAAATAAATTTTATTTCTGTAAAAGTATTACTTATATCCTTTTTGAGTAGAGGTGTGTTATAATACTAGTTATGATGTATAGTATGATAATCGCTGATATACCTGCATAATTTAGGCTTATAATCAATAAAGCGCTTAATGCTAAGAACACATATTTAACGCGATTACCTTTCCATCCAAATGATTTAAATTTTAAGGCAAATAACGGAAGTTCAGAAATTAATAGAAAACTGAATAGAATTGAAATTCCTAACAATAAAAATGGATTGAATAAGTGGGTTGTAATAGGTTGATGAGTGATGAACGGAAGAGAACAAATAAACATCGCCACAGCAGGTGTTGGCACACCAATGAAAGAGCTGGTTTGACGTGTGTCATTATTGAATTTTGCTAATCGAATGGCGGAAAAAATAGTGATGATAAACGCACTAATGGCTAGTTCAACTGGGATAATATTTTCATGAGTCAAGTTGTATGTTGTTATACTATTTGAAAGAAGTTTGTACATCATAACACCTGGCACAAGTCCAAACGTCACCATATCTGCTAAGCTATCTAAATCTTTCCCGATGGCTGATGTTACTCGTAGTAATCTTGCAGCAAAACCATCAAAAAAATCAAAAATGGCAGCTAATCCAACTAAATAGCCTGAAAGAATTAAATCATTTTCGAAGGCAGATAGAATGGCTAAACAGCCACAAAATAAATTACAGCAAGTAATTGCGTT
>JBIISW010000002.1:0-45988 GCA_044340865.1 Bacteroidia bacterium
TTAGATAAACCTATTAATTCTAGCTATTGGGAAGGTGGTGCTTGCATTTCGCCAGATGGAAAAACCATATTTTTTATTAGTGAACGCAATGGTGGTTTTGGTAGAGCAGATATCTGGATGTCCAAACGCATCAATAAAAAAGAGTGGGGGAAACCAATTAATTTAGGTCCTGAAATAAACTCTGAATTTGATGAAGTAGGTGCGTTTTTATCGCCAGATGGAAAGACGTTATTCTTTTCTTCAAATGGAAAAGGATCAATGGGTTCATATGATATTTTTAAAAGTACATTAAGTGGAGATAGATGGAGTAAGCCTGTTAATTTAGGTTTCCCCATAAATACAGTTTATAAAGATGGACCTTTAGTTATTAGTGCAGACTCTAAAATAGCTTATTTTGCTAGTGATAGAAAAGGTGGTATTGGTGAAAGTGATATATATAGTTCAGATATCAGCGACTATAATTTGTTTGAAATAGAAGGGCAAAAGAAAATAAATACAAGTTTTAGTATTTTGAAAGGCACTATTAGAGATGGATTTGAAGGAACGGGGCTTTCTGGAGTAGATATTCAAATTTCGGATTCAAATGGCATTCAACAAGCTAATTTAACAACCACAGAAAATGGAGAGTACTTTATAACATTAAAAGGAAATGAATTATATACTATTAAAATTATAAAAAAGGGTTACAAAACGATAGAAGAAAAAATTGAATTAAAAATGGGAAAAAACAACACCTTCTCGCTAGAAAAACAATTTATGTTGAACAAAGAGAAATAAAAGTAGTTAGTTCAAAAAAAAAGCTGCATCGTAATCACGATGCAGCTTTTTTTATGTAAAATAAAAATTACATATGAGCGTCTAACTTACCAGCTAATACTGATTTTGCAGCAACACCAACATGTTTTTCAACCATTTGACCATTTTTGAAAAATAATAAGGTTGGGATATTTCTGATTCCAAATTCAGCTGGTATTTTTGAATTTTGATCAACGTTAACTTTTCCAATAACGGCTTTTCCTTCATATTCAGTTGCTAATTCTTCAACAACTGGACCAACCATGCGGCAAGGACCACACCATTCTGCCCAAAAATCTACTAATACTGGTTTGTCTGATTTTAATACTAACTCTTCAAAGTTAGCGTCTGTAATTTCTAATGCCATGTTTTTTATTTTTAATTGTTTGTATTTTTAGTTCACTAAATTAAGTTTGCTGTAAATAATAAACAAACATTAAACCAAAAAGTTATTGATGTCTTTTTGACATTATTAAGTCAAGAAATGTCAATACATTGGTAAATAATTAACTGACATAATGAAGGTTTTGTTATATTTAAAATTGATTAGCTCTTTAATTTACCATTCACTATTTTAGAATGGCTATAATTATATTACTTTTGTGAAAAAAATAAAGTTATGGCGGTATTAGTTATTTTTAGACACGGTCAAAGTGTATGGAATTTAGAAAATAAGTTTACGGGTTGGGTTGATGTAGATTTAACTGACAAAGGAATTCAAGAAGCTAAAAATGCAGGAGAAAAATTAAAACCATTTCATTTTGATTTAGCATACGCATCCGATTTAAAAAGAGCGCAGCATACGTTAAGTATAGCCTTAGAATTAGCAGGTAAGACTGTACCAACCACATATGACAAAGCATTAAACGAGAGAATGTATGGTGATCTTCAAGGTTTAGATAAAACGGAGACAGCTAAAAAATATGGTGATGAGCAGGTGAAAATATGGAGAAGAAGTTTTGATGTCCCACCTCCAAACGGCGAAAGTTTAAAAGATACCACGGCGAGAGTGATTCCGTATTATAAAGCTGAAATTGAACCTAAATTAAAAGAAGGTAAAAATGTGGTAATTACAGCTCATGGAAATAGCTTAAGAGCGCTTATCATGTATTTAGAAAATATGACACCAGAACAAATTTTGGAATTTGAAATTGGAACTGCTCAGCCTCGTTTGTATGAACTAGATTCAGATTTAAACGTTTTAAAAGCTGAAAACATATAATTAATATGCAGCCAACTTTTTTAAATACAAATAGTAAAACTATCGCCATAGATTTCGATGGAACCATTGTAGAGCATGATTATCCTGCTATTGGCAAAGAAATGATGTTCGCATTTGCGACTATAAAAGAGCTTCAAAAAAAAGGGCATAAGCTCATTCTTTTTACCTATCGTACAGGTGCTTTATTAGACGAAGCGGTAGAATTTTGCAAACAGCATGGCGTTGAATTTTATGCTGTAAATTGTAATTATCCAGAAGAAACTATAGAAGAAAGATTACCAAGGAAATTAAATGTTGATATTTTTATTGATGATCGAAACATTGGTGGCTTTTTAGGTTGGAGTGCCATTTGGCAAATGCTTCATCCTGAAGGTGGGGATTTTGATCATGTGATTAAGAACCCCGAAGCCCATAATAATTACAAAACAAATAAAACACTTATTCAAAAACTATTTGGTAAATGATAATTTTAAAAACACGAGAAGAGATTGAATTGATGCGCGAATCTGCGCTAAGTGTATCTCGTACCTTAGGTATTATAGCCAAAGAGATTAAACCAGGAGTTTCGACCTTATATTTAGATAAATTAGCAGAAACGTATATTAGAGATAATGGTGGAACACCTTTGTTTAAAGGCATGTATGGTTTTCCAAATACCTTATGTATGTCGTTAAACGAGTCAGTTGTTCATGGTATTCCCAATGATAAACCGTTAGAAGAAGGTGATATTATTTCTGTGGATTGTGGAGTTTTTAAAAACGGTTATTGTGGCGACCATGCGTATACTTTTGCTGTTGGAGAAATTAAACAGGAAGTCCAAAAATTATTAGATGTTACTTTAGAATGCTTATATATTGGAATTGAGCAATTTAAAACCGGAAATAGAATAGGGGATATTGGATTTGCCATTCAACAACATGCTGAAAAGCATGGATTTGGAGTTGTGAGAGAATTGTGTGGACACGGACTTGGAAAAAAATTACATGAAGATCCTGAAGTTCCTAATTATGGTAAAAGAGGAGATGGGCCTAAGATTAAAGACGGAATGGTTATCGCTATTGAACCAATGATAAATATGGGGACACGAAATATAAAACAATTGAAAGACGGTTGGACAATTTTAACCGCTGACAAAAAACCATCAGCTCATTTTGAACATGATGTGGCATTAATTGATGGTAAACCCGAAATTTTATCAACGTTTAAATTTATTGAAGAGGCATTAAAATCTAATAAATAAAAGGTTAAATTTTTTATAATCATCGATGAAAATTTGGTAATTAAAAAAAATAATACTTACTTGCAGTTAAATTCAATACAACCAATCAATAAATTAAGCCGATGAATAATCATATTATTTCGTTTAAATTAAATTTCGTAATAATCTTATTAAGTGTTCCGTTTTTTAATTCTTGTAATGAATCTAAAACAGTAGAAAATTCAGATGAATTAATTTTTGAAGATACTGTAAAAGCTGTAACACTTAATGTTGGTGGTGAATTATTTTCCATTCCATCACCAATTCAGTCAGCTTCTTTAGTTAAAAATTCGGGCGTTCCATACAATAAACAAATTTTAAACTCTGGAAATAAATACGGGCAATATGCTTCAGATTTCACTAAAGCTTTAAACTTAGGAGTCTATGGTGCTGATTTAGCGTACATTAGCATGCATAGTCAAACCCAAGATGCTTTAAGTTATTTAGCTGCAACTAAATCATTAGCAGATAAATTGGGAGTGAGTTCAGCCTTTAATCAAACTACCATTTCAAGAATAAGAAATAATATTTCTAATAAAGACAGTATGTTGGTTCTTATTAGTTTAGCATATCGAGCTAGTGACGAATTTTTAAAAACTAATAAAAGGACTGAAATGAGCAGTCTCATTTTAGCAGGTGGATGGTTAGAAAGTATGTATTTTTCTTTAAAAACATATAAGCAAAAACCAATCAAAGAACTTAGATTTCATATTGCAGAACAAAAACAAGCATTAACTAGTGTTATAAAATTATTAACCTCACATAACATGCCAGAAGCTAATGATTTATTAAATGACATTGAAAAATTAACCCTAATTTATGATAACGTCATTACTAATTACAAATATGTTGAACCAACAACTGACGAGGCCATTAAGACAACATACATTAACAGTACAACAGAAGTGATTATAAATGATGCGCAACTCGATAAAATAGCTGAAATTATTTTTCAAATTCGCGAAAAAATTATTAATACAAAAGCTTAAACAAATTGTTTTATAATTAAAATCTTTATTTTAATCTATTTTATGAAAAAAAATACCAAGAATATCATTTTCTGTTTATGTTTAATTCTAATCCATATAACTAGCTATAGTCAATGTGATTCAATCGCTAACATCTGCTCAAAACATATTATTTCTCAATTTATTTCGGATGGACAATCATATCGATCTTTACTCTTAAATTCAGAAGAAACGGCGGAATTTCACACCACTTTTTTTGGAGAAACCACCTATCGCTTAGCGGCTTGTAGTGGTAAAACTGATAGAAATCTAATATTTACAATCAAAGATCAAGATGATCATATTTTATTTAGCAATAAAAAATATGCAAATGCACCGTATTGGGATTTTAAAGTTAAATCAACCATTGTATGCACCATTAATGCCCAGATAGATCCCAGTAAAAATGCAGGCTCTGGTTGCGCTGTCATACTAATTGGATTTAAACAAAAATAAATTAAGAAGCTGATTAACCGCTTGTTAGTTTTTCCATTTAAACGTTTTAATCATCTGTAAAATATCAGTTCGTAAATAATCTACAACTATTTTTAAAGAATCAATATTGGGAACTGAATTAAAATACAGTGCTCCTCTCATAAAATGATGCGTGCTATCTGTGACATAAAATTGAATATTAGAAGCTGAATTACCGCTAATGTCATACACTAAACCATACACTTTCGCACTGTCTCTAATAATAACAACCTCATCAATACCAGTTGATTTGATTTGATGTTTCACGACAAAATCTCTGCTTTGGTTTAAAATAGTATCTAAATTATTTGAAATAACTTTGTAACTCAAATGGATTTTGGCATTATATTTCGGAAAATTGATATTTAACCAGCAAGGATCAGCTTTTAAATGCTTGTCGTTATCAATAAAAGCATAAGTTGGAATTTCAAAAGAATAGGGGCAAATACTATCGTAAACTCTGTATTCTTTTTTTGGAAAATCAATCCTAAAGTAACCTTTCGGTTTTGGAATGTAAATTTCGTCCTCATCATTAACACAAGATGTGAAAATAATTAAGGATGACAAAATAAGAATCAGGTTTTTTAATTTCATAATGTAAATATAAATAAAGTCTAAAAGTTTATTTTTAAAAAGGTAAACTATCTTTATTATCTAAATCTTTAGTTTGTGAATTTTGAAAAGAGTTTTGTGCGTTATTCATATTCTCTTTCTTTTGCAATACTTGATAGGAATCTGTAATTATTTCGGTCATGTTTTTTTTTACACCTTGTTTGTCATTCCATTCTCGGTTTTGAATTTTTCCTTCTAAATAAATCGGCATTCCTTTTTTTAATATTTTTTCGGCACTTTCAGCCAATGCACCCCACATAACAACATGATGCCATTCTGTATGTTCAATTTTAAGTCCGTTTTTATCTTTATAAAATTCACTTGTTGCTAAAGTAAATTTAACCTTAGCTATATTACCTTCTAAATATCTGATTTCGGGATCTTTACCTAAGTTTCCTAAAAGTATTACTTTATTAACGCCAGCCATTTTAGTTTTATTTTCATTCTGTACAAAAGTATCAAATCATTTTCTTTACAAAATAAATTTCAAAAAATGATATCAACAACATTAATCATAAAAGCGGTTTATCATTACATTTGTAAAACAATGAGCGACTATTTAAATGAACTAAATCCCGTGCAGCGAATGGCTGCTGAAACAACAGAAGGTCCCGTAATGATTATAGCTGGTGCTGGTTCTGGTAAAACGCGTGTTTTAACCTATCGTATTGCGCATATCATGACAAAAGGAGTTGATGCCTTTAATATTTTATCCTTAACCTTTACTAATAAAGCTGCTCGAGAAATGAAAGCTCGTATTGCAAAAATAGTAGGGGATAAAGAAGCGAAAAATTTATGGATGGGAACTTTTCACTCTATTTTTGCTAAAATATTACGATTTGAAGCAGAAAAACTAGGATATCCAAGCAATTTCACCATTTATGATACAGATGATAGCAAAGGTGTAATAAAAAGTATATTAAAACAATTAAATCTTGATGAGAAAGTGTATAAACCTTCATTGGTTTTAAATAGAATTTCTTCTGCTAAAAATTCATTAATTTCTCCTCAACAATATTTGAACAATCCCTTAAATCAAGCTGATGACAGAGCCTCGAATAAACCTGCTTTAGGTCAAATTTATTTAGCGTATCAAAAAAGAAATTTTCAATCGGGTGCCATGGATTTTGATGATTTGTTGTTTAACACCAATGTACTTTTAAGAGATTTTCCTGATATGTTATTGAAATACCAAAGTAAATTTCGTTACATTTTGGTGGATGAGTATCAGGATACCAACTTTTCGCAATACGTTATTGTGAAACAATTAGCTGCTCGTTTTCAAAATATTTGCGTTGTGGGTGATGATGCACAAAGTATTTACTCGTTTAGAGGTGCAAACATTCAAAACATATTAAACTTTGAAAAAGATTATCCAGATTTAAAAACGTTTAAGCTTGAAGAGAATTACAGAAGCACACAAAATATAGTAAAAGCGGCTAGCGCAGTCATTGCTAAAAATAAAGATCAGTTTAAAAAAAATATTTTCACATCAAATGAAGATGGAGAGTTAATTAGAATCATAAAATCGAATACAGATAACGAAGAAGGTCAAAAAGTGGCTTCAAGTATTTATGAAACTCACTTTACTCAACAGGCTCATTTTAAAGATTTTGCAATTTTATATAGAACGAACGCACAATCTCGTTCATTTGAAGAAGCATTAAGAAAGTTAAACATTCCTTACAAAATTTATGGCGGATTATCCTTCTACCAGCGAAAGGAAATAAAAGATATGCTAGCTTATATTCGCTTAACGATTAATCATAATGATGATGAATCGTTGAAACGAATAATTAATTATCCGACTCGTGGTATTGGACAAACAACTTTGGATAAAGTAATGATTGCTGCCATGGAACATGATACTAGTATGTGGCATGTATTAGCAAATTTAAAAGATTTTAATACGGGAATTAACAGCGGTACTGTAGCTAAAATTGAAGAATTTACAACTTTAATAAAAACATTTGCAATGTTGTTGCCATACAAAGATGCTTTTGAAAGTGCTAATCATATTGCAATTACGAGTGGCATTTTAAAAGATTTATACATTGATAAAACTCCAGAAGGAGTAAGTCGATATGAAAATATTCAAGAACTTTTAAATGGTATTAAAGATTTTGTGGAACAACCAAGAACGCCGCAAGAAGAAGAATTAAAAGAAGCGATATTTAATACAACGGATGAACCAAATCCTATAGAGTTATTTGATGCCACCGAAAAGTCATCAGACGTAAAAACATTGGATGAATTTATGCAGGAAATTTCTTTATTAACGGATATTGATAAAGAAAGTGAAGATGAAAAGAACTCCGACAAAATATCGATGATGACGATTCATGCTTCAAAAGGATTGGAATTTCCATATGTGCATATCGTTGGTTTGGAAGAAAATTTATTTCCATCTCAAATGGCACTAAATAGTCGAAGTGAATTAGAGGAAGAGCGTCGTTTGTTTTACGTTGCAATAACCAGGGCTGAGAAGAAAGCTACTATAAGCTTCGCTACAACTCGTTACAGATTTGGAAATGTAATATATTGTGAACCAAGTCGATTTATCGATGAATTGGATCCAAATTGCATTGATTATCCTCAGGAATCTTCGAGCAATAAATTTAGTGATAATGTTTTTGGTGAATACCGTAAAAAGCCATTTACTAATCCATTAAAGTCAATCGATTTTAGTACTAAGCCAAACGAAAAAATAACAAACGAATCAAACCAAATTAATTTTTCAGCGCCAAAAAAATTAATTCCTTTAGCCAAGCGAATGTCGTTAAATAATTCTTTAACAGATAATAGCGCTAATGCCAATTTAAGAATTGGTAGTATTGTGGATCACGAAAAATTTGGAATAGGGGAAGTTGTCAAAATAGAAGGCGTATATCCAGAATCAAAAGCATTAATTATGTTTAGAGATGCAGGGGAAAAGAACTTATTATTAAAATACGCTAAACTTAAAACTGTTTTATAAATGAATGTAGTATAACGTATAGAACTTATTTTAGATTAGTTATTTAACATAATGTATATTATGAATAACATTAATAATACTAACAAATATAAAAAAGTAGCCCTGTCAGGGATCGAACCTGAATCTTAAGTTTCGGAAACCCACATACTATCCGTTGTACTACAGGGCCATTAAATAGAAATGTAAAGATAGAGATTTATAAGGTCTTTAAAAAATAAAATAAAATCAATAAAATAATTTAATTTAAAATAAAAAGCAATAAATTCACATATTATTCGTTACAAGTTTAATACGATATTCAATTTAAACAATTTATTTTTTCTAAACACAATGAACTTAAAATTCTTTTTTTCACTATTTTTTATTATCATCTTCCAAACTTTTTTTTCGCAAATAAAAATTGGCGAATGGCAAGATTATTTATCTTATAATACAACAAATAGTGTTTCTAAAATTGGCGATATTGTTTATGTTTCAAATCAAGAAGGTTTAGCAAAGTATAATGTAAATGATCATAGTATTGAAAAATTAACTAAAATTGACGGTTTATCCGATGTTGGTATAAAGGTTATTAAAAAAAATGATTTTAATAATGTTTTGCTTGTTATTTACACCAATTCAAACATTGATTTAATATTACCAAATGGAAAAATTTTCAATATTTCAGATTTAAAACGAAAAGTCATTGCAGGAAATAAAACAATTTATGAAGTATATTGTAAAAATAAGTTTGCTTATTTATCTTGTGGTCTTGGAATTATTGTAATTGATACTGAGAAATTAGAAATTAAAGAAACGTTTAAAATCGGAGATGGAACTACCTTCAAAGAAGTTAGACAGGTTACTTCAACTGATAGTGCTATCTATGCCGCTACAGAATCTGGCATATATTACGGCTTATTATCAAAAAACTTATCTAACTATCAAAATTGGAAATCTTTAAATGTTGGAATTACTGAAGGACCGTATAATTCTATTATCAATTTTAATGGAAAAATTATAGCGAATTATTCAGGAAGATTGGCCTCTAACCTTCCTTTAGCTGATACCGTTTGGCAATTTAACGGATCTGTTTGGAGCAAATATCCATACAAATCAAATTCGGAAAATTTTAAATTGTATGATTATTCGAAATATGGTAAAATGTTGATAATGTCTCGCTCTGGTTTATCAGCATATACTCCAACTGGTATATTTGGTTCTGTATTAAATGGTTATGGCTATTTATTTGATGTTTATTACGAAGGTTCTTCCAATTATTGGCTTGCTGATTTAAATTATGGGTTAATGAAATGTAATATTAGTACGCCTTATAACTATGAATTTATAACAATTGGTGGTCCATCAAGTAATTATGTAAATGATTTATCAATACTTGATGGAAATATAGCCATTGCACCAATTAATTTAGGAGATACCTATACTTTTCAATACAACAATAACAAGCCGAATTTATTACGAAACAAATATTGGGAACGCATTGCTAACTTACCTGATTCTATTGCAGATTGTAATTGCGTTGCAATTAATCCTAAAGATAAAAATCATATTATTTTTGGTTGTTTAGGTTTTGGTGTAGTAGAAATTAAAAATAATGTTTTTTCTAATGTTTACAATACCAATAATTCTTCGATGGTCGGTTACAATAATGGTCATCAACTTTGGACAGTCGGTGTAAATTTCGATAAAAATTCTAATATTTGGGTAATGAATTCAGCAACTTCTAGGGCTGTTTCTGTTTTAAAAAATGGAGTTTGGACTAATTTAAATTTTGATTACCTCATTTCAAAACCAACAATTCCAAAAGTTATTTTTGATAAAAAAGATCAAGCCTGGATGATATTAGCCAGAGGTGGCGGAATAATGGTTTATAAAGATGTTAATGGCTTATCTCAACCTACTAATACTAATACAAAGATTTTAACTGTAGCTAAAGGAAATGGTTTTTTGCCAACCCCAGATGTATATTCAATTTGTGAAGACGTGGATGGTAAAATTTGGGTTGGTACTTCAAAGGGAATTACTGTTTTTTATAATCCAGAAAATGTATTTACTAATGCGAATTTTGATAGTCAGCAAATTTTAATTGAACAAGATAATCATGTACAAATTCTTTTAGAAAATGACATTATTACCTCAATTGCAGTTGACGGGGTAAACAGAAAATGGGTTGGTACTGAAAGTTCTGGTGTATATTGTTTTTCAGCAGATGGACAAACTCAAATTTATCATTTCACAACAGAAAATAGTCCTCTCTATTCTAATGTAATTAGAGATATTGTAATTGACGAGACATCAGGCGATGTTTTTTTTGCAACAGTTAAAGGTGTTCAATCTTACCGAACAAGTATCATTAAAGGCTATGATAATTTTACAAATATGCATGCGTTTCCTAATCCAATAAGACCTGGTTACACTGGAACCATTCATATTACAGGATTAATTGATGAAGCTAGCGTAAAAATTACGGATGTGGCAGGAAATTTAGTTTGGGAATCAAAATCACAAGGTGGTCAATTAGAATGGGACTTGAAAAATTTTAGTGGTTTGAGAGTAACTAGTGGCGTGTATTTAATTTATGGTGCCTCTGCTAATGGCGAAAAATCAGCAACAGCCAAACTCCTTGTCATAAACTAATGCTATACCAAACCGAAGGAATTGTTTTGCATAATATAAAATATGCAGACAAAAAAATAATTTCAAAAATTTACACAAGACAATTTGGTTTAATTACCGCCATGGTTCATGTGGGCAATGCGCCAAAATCAAAAATAAAAGCAGGCACTTTACAACCACTGACACAAATTGAATTTGAGTTATCGATAAAGGAAAATAAAGATATCCAAACCATTTCTGAAATAAAATGTCAATACGTATATACAGATTTACAAACCAATTTTAATAAACTATGTATTGCTCAATTTCTTAATGAAATTTTATATAAATGTTTAAAGGAACAATTCTCAAACGAAGATTTATTTGATTTAATTTGTGACACTTATAGATGGCTTGATGCTGCTAATGATAACTTTCAGGACACGCATGTTTACTTTTTATTCGAACTTTCAAAACACTTAGGTTTTTTTCCAATTAATAATAGAGATAGCCTTCACCCCTACTTCGACACCTTAGAAGGTAAATTTGATTCAACTCCAAAAAGTTTTCCCTTAGGATTTGATAAAGAACAATCTATTCTATTTTCACACTTATTTTCACATTCACTAACTAACCCTAAGCCAAGCAATCGTTCTGAACGACTGATCCTTTTAGATTGTTTACTGCATTATTATAAAATGCAAATTCCTAACCTCTCTGAATTAAAATCCTATCAAGTGATTCAAGAAATGATTAATTTAATGTAAAAGCGCTTAAAAAATAAGACTTAACGGAAAATAGTATACCTTTGCATTTTAAATATTTACGCAAAATGGATGAAATTTTATCGATTAAATGTAAATAATGATTTAGGATTACCAATTTTTTAAAAACGTAAAATGGAACACAAAGAAGATAATTTAATTTTTGGAACACGAGCTGTTATAGAAGCAATTAATGCAGGGAAAGAAGTTGATAAAATCATTTTACAAAAAGGGTTATCTAATCAGTTATTCAACGAGTTAAGAAATGCCATAAAGCATTTAGATATTCCATTACAATTTGTTCCACCAGAAAAATTAAACAGAATAACTTCCAAAAACCATCAAGGTGTTGTTGCATTTGTTGCACAAGTAACGTATTACGAAGTAGAGGAATTATTAGCTCAGGTTTTTGAAAAAGGAAAAATTCCTCTCGTTTTAATTTTAGATAGAATAACCGATGTGAGAAATTTTGGTGCTATCGCGAGAAGTGCTGATTGTGCCGGAGTAGATTTTATTGTTATACCAAGCAGAGGTGCTGCCCAAATTAATGCAGATGCAGTTAAAACAAGTGCTGGTGCATTAAACAGGATACCTGTTTGCAGAGAAGAAAATCTTAAACACACCATTGAATATTTTAAAGAATATGGTTTGCAAATCATTGCATGCCACGAAAAAACAGATAGCTATCATTACAACGCTGATTTAACTCAACCTACAGCCATCATTATGGGATCAGAAGAAAATGGTATTTCAAACGAATACCTGAAGCGAAGCGATTTGCAGGTGAAAATTCCAATGGTTGGTAATATTGCTTCACTCAATGTATCGGTTGCAACCGGTATTATTTTGTTTGAAGCTGTGAAACAAAGACTTTAATTCATTTGAAAATTTTTTAATTAATTTGAATATTAAATAACGATGTCTTTTAATGATTCTTACAAGCAATTATTATTTAAAGAGTGCATATTTAATACAGCCCGCTCTGGTGGAGCTGGAGGACAACATGTAAATAAAGTGGAAACCAAAGTTGAGTTATGGTTTAATATATTAGATTCTACCCTCCTACTCGATTCGGAAAAACATATTCTACTTTCTAAATTAAAAAACAAACTCGATAAAGAAAATAATATTCACCTGCAAGAGCAAACTGAACGAACTCAGCTGAAAAATAAAGCCTTATTAAAAGAAAAACTTTATCATTTAATTAAGACTAATTTAAAACCTGTTATACCCAGAAAACCAACTAAATTGAGTAAAGCAGTTATAAAGAAACGATCAGATAAAAAAAGAATAGCGAGTGAAAAGAAATATTTAAGAAAAAAAATACAATAACTGTTATGGCAAAAATATTATTGATTGATGACGAAAAATCTATTCGAAGATCTATTAAAGAGATTTTGGAGTTTGAGAAATATACTGTTGATGAAGCTGAAGACGGAATTGTAGGTCTAGAAATGGCATTAAAAGGTCAATATGATGTGATATTGAGTGATATTAAAATGCCGAAATTAGATGGAATTGAATTACTTCATAAACTCATGTCAAGTGAAACAAATTCAACATTAATTATGATGAGCGGTCACGGCTCTATTGAAACAGCTTTAGATTGTGTGAAAAAAGGTGCATTTGATTATTTAGCAAAACCAATTGACTTAAACCGATTATTAGTTTCAATCAGGAATGCATTGGATAAAACGCTATTAGTTACAGAAACTAAAAATTTGAAAAAGAAAATTAATAAATCTTATCAAATGATTGGCGAATCAGATGCATTGCAAAGTATTCGTGAAATGATTGAAAAAGTAGCGCCAACAGATGCGCGCGTTTTAATTACAGGTAGTAATGGCTCTGGTAAAGAATTGGTTGCCCGCGAAATACATAATAAAAGTGCAAGGGTAAATGCTCCATTAATTGAAGTTAACTGTGCTGCCATCCCAAGCGAATTAATTGAAAGTGAATTATTCGGTCACGAAAAAGGAGCATTTACAAGTGCGATTGCCACACGAAAAGGAAAATTTGAATTAGCTGAAGGAGGCACCATTTTTTTAGATGAAATTGGCGATATGAGTATTTCTGCACAAGCTAAAGTATTAAGAGCTTTGCAAGAAAATAAAATTACTCGCGTTGGTGGTGATAAAGAAATAAAGGTAAATGTGAGGATTTTAGCTGCAACCAATAAAGATTTAAAAAAAGAAATTGAAAAAGGTGAATTCAGAGAAGATTTATTTCATCGATTAAATGTTATTCCCATTCAAGTTCCTTCTTTAAATGAGCGATTAGAAGATATACCTTTGTTAGCAAATCATTTTTTAAATCTAATTTGCACTGATCATGGTGTCGCTTTAAAAAAAATAACTAAAGAAGCTATCAATGAATTACAACAAAAGAATTGGACTGGTAATATCAGAGAGTTTAGAAATGTAATTGAAAGATTAATTATACTTTGTGATAAAGAAATTACGCAAGCTGATGTTATTCAATATTCGTAAAATAAAAAAGGCTGAAATAAATTCAGCCTTTTTTATTAATTATATTTTTTAATAATAATTAAAACCCTTGTTTTTCTGTTACCTTATGCTCGATTAATAATCCAACACAAGCAGCATCGATTGGTTTATGCTTTTCTTTTTGAGCAGTGCCCTGAGGAACTGTTAATTCAATAATTAGCTGACGAGTTGTTGAACTTTGAAATTCAAAAGTTGATGCATTTTGCGTTGTTTGATTGTCATATAATAATTCATTTGATTTAGCATCAAATATTTTATAAGATAATTTTTCTCCTAATGAAGCGTCGCAACATACATTAATGCGATAATCCATGCCTTTATAAATCACACAACGAATTTTTGAGGTCATACCTTGATTGAATAAGCCACTGCGTGATTGCGTGTCATAAATCCAATTTTTATCGTTTTTACTGTTTTTAACACTACAATTTTTGTGGTAATTAAAACAAACGCCTGTTTGAGAAAATAAGGAAATACAAACTGAAACAAAAAGAGTTAATATAATTTTTTTCATCCTAATAATATTATTTAGTTAATGTAAATGAATTTCTAATGATTTTTACTTTGTCAACGATGTGTTTATATTGTTCTGCCGTTGCAATAAGATTTTTTCCACCAGATAATATACGTTTTGTATTATCTTTCACTTCTAATGTGTCCGCATCTTTTTCTTCAATTTTAGAAAATTCTGATTGTAATTCTTCAAATTTAACTAATACAGAAGCAACGCTTTCTTCAGTTTTATACTTTCTTAAAAACTCAATTAAATTATCCAAGGTGTATTTTTGATCGCAAACACGCTCAACAACAACACTTTTTGTTTCATACTTAGCTAAATTAGTCACAATAAATAAACTTTCTATCCAACCACCTGCTACAACTAACGACAATGTTGGACCCTGTTTTGATCCCTCTAATTTTTCGAATGATGCAAAATATAGTTCATCAGTAATCAATGCTAATGAATCTGAATTTCCAATATTATCTTGTAATCGTTTTAAGTTTTCTGGCTTTACTGCAGACGAAACACCAATTTGATCTCCTAATTCTTTTAGGGTTTTAAAATACTTAAGTGCTTCTGTGCCTATCTCAAAAACACTGCAATAACTTAAATCACAACTATAAATACCAAAATTTAATGCTTTTAATTTTTGATCTGTATATTGCTTTTGATTATCTACTTTATTTAAAAAATTAACATTCTTATTGTTCTTTCCTCCTACTTGCTTAATAAAACTTAACATTTCTCCAGGTGATGGAACTTGATAAAATGTTTCTGCTATAGTTGAAGTTGAAACAGAACTTGTATCCACTAAAGAAATATCATCAGAATTTTCTGATTTTTTTTCACCACCGCAAGAACTAAATACTGCAGTACCAATGACTGCAGCAAATAATAATATATTTTGTTTTTTTATAGTCATGAGTGCAATTAATTTAATTTATAATTGATTAAGAAATTACTTTTTTAACTAAATCAGCTGCTTCTTGTAATTGAATAGCAGAATAAACTTTTAATCCTGATTCATCAATTAATTTTTTTGCAGCTTCTGCATTGGTACCTTGTAAACGAACGATAATTGGTATATTGATAGTCCCCATGTTTTTGTATGCATCAATTACTCCTTGAGCTACACGGTCGCAACGAACAATTCCACCAAAAATATTTACTAAAATGGCTTTCACGTTTTTATCTCCTAAAATAATATGGAATGCTTTTTCAACACGTTCAGCATTTGCAGTTCCACCAACATCTAAGAAATTAGCTGGTTCGCCACCACTTAATTTAATGATATCCATAGTAGCCATCGCTAAACCTGCACCGTTAACCATGCAACCAACATTACCATCCAATTTCACATAGTTTAATTCTGCCTTGCGAGCTTCTACGTCAACTGGATTTTCTTCCAATTCATCACGCATCGCTTCAATATCTTTGTGTCTAAATAAAGAATTGTCATCGATCGAAACTTTTGCATCTACTGCAATGATTTTATCGTCAGATGTTTTTAAAACCGGATTAATTTCAAACATGGAAGAATCTGTTGCGTCGTAAGCTTTATAAAGTGCTGCAACAAATTTTGTCATTTCTTTAAATGAATTTCCACTTAAACCTAAGTTAAAGGCAACTTTACGACATTGAAAATCACGTAAGCCAACTTTAGGATCAATTTCTTCTTTCCAAATTAAATGTGGAGTTGCCTCAGCAACTTGCTCAATATCCATTCCTCCTTCAGTACTGTACATAATGATATTACGACCAGTTGAACGGTTTAATAAAATACTGATATAAAATTCTTTTGTTGGAGTTTCTCCAGGATAATATACATCTTGAGCCACTAATACTTTACTAACTAATTTTCCTTCAGCGCTCGTTTGAGGAGTAATTAAGTGCATACCTAATATAGCAGTAGCAACTTCTTTTACTTTTTCTAAATTTGGTGCAAACTTTACGCCGCCCCCTTTTCCACGACCACCTGCGTGTATTTGTGCTTTAACAACTACACCGCCGCACTTGTATGTTTCCATAACTTGTTTAGCAGCTTCTACAGCTTGTTCAGGCGTTTCCGCCACAATTCCTTCTTGAATGGCTACGCCAAAACTTTTTAATATACTCTTTCCTTGATATTCGTGAATGTTCATAAATAAGTTAGTTCTAATTTGATTCAAAAATAATGTTTTTATTGGAATTGCAATCTATTTTTGAAAAAATTAACCTAAGAAATTTAAGTTATCTCCAATCTGTTAAAATAATCCAGCTGAAGTGGATTTTACCCAACCTTCATTACCGTTTTCTAACTTGATATTAAGCCATTTGTCAGTTTGGTTTAATACAGAAACTTTAGTTCCTTCATGAAGACTGAACTTACTATCTGACAAGTCATTAGGTTCTGTATGTATTTTAATTTCATGTGATAAGATGATGGCAAAATGGGTTTGCTTTTTTAAATTGAGAGAAAAATAACCTAGTAACATCGAACAAACAAAGACACAAAAACTTAATATGCTCACTATAAAACCTACTCTTTTAAAAATTAGAGACTTTGACATAATAAATAAGAATAATAAAGTCAAGGTAATAATTAAACTAATGATGCTCATCCATGCCAAGCTTGTTGTTGTATAGTAGTTAGCAATAGTTGATTTAATCTCACTAATAAAATAGTTCCCCTTATTCTCAATTTTATCAATGGTTTTACTGTTTGCTATTTTTAAATTTACTTTTATGTCGTCGTCTTTAGGATTTAATTTGGCGGCTAATTCATAGTTGTAAATTGCTTTTCCTATTTGGTTTGTTTTTAAATAACAATTACCAAGGTTGAAATAGAGTTTATCTGATTCTTGATTTTTTGATAAAATTTGCTCGTAAATAGAAATAGCTTCGTTGAATTTCTTTTGTGAATAAAGTTTTTCAGCTGATTCATAAGTTTCTCCTTGTGCAAACACTTTAGCAGACACAACAATTAACAGTAATACTAACTTCACTATTTTTGTATTTAAATTTTTAAACGGATTCATTTTTATTTTAGCGTTTAATTTGTTCTTCAATCTGTGAAATTAATTCTAAAGTATCTATGTAAACTTTGTTTAAATTGCCAGTTACAGAACTTGGAGCATATTTAGCATATTCGCACGTATTGAGTGTTTCAAGCAGTTGTTGAATAGTTTGTTCATTCACCTGTTTTGACAATAACATATCTGAAATATTTTCTTTAGATAAATCGACAACAGACATATTAAATTTATCGCCAACATAATTATTTAATGCATTTAAAACTTCATTAAAAAATAAATCTTTGTTTTTTAAATGTAAATGCTTTTCAGCGATAGACAATTGTTTTTTAGCCAATTTAGCTGCCTTTCGTTCTTTAACTAATTTCAAATTACTATTAATTTTTATTTGGTTTTTCTTAAAAATTACAGCAAAGATAAAGCCTATCAAAGGGATTAGTAAAAATAAATAATGAGCTATAGATGAGAAAAATTCATCTGCTTTATGTTTCAAATTTAAATCACCTGTCTTAATATAACGTAAATCATTTTCTGTTTCTTTTATTTCTTTTTTATTTGATGAAATGATTTGTGCATTTGTTCCATCTCCTTCTAACACATGCAATGTTATTTCGGGTGATGGAATAGAAATGTATTTCTTTTTTGTGACATCAAAATAACTAAAACCCAACTCGCTTAATGTAAAATTTCCTTTTTCCCTTGGTATAATTAAATAATCATAGGTTTTGCTTCCACTCACGCCACCAATTGTTTTAATAGATTCATTTATTTTAGGATCATAACTTTCGAAGCTCTCAGGTAAATTTAAATTCATAGGCTCTACGAGTTTAATATTTCCAGTGCCACTTATTGTAAATTTTAAATTAACAGCGTCATTTGCTTTAACTTCGTTTTTACTGATATTCACTTTAAAACTAAAATCTCCAACAGCACCTGTAAAATCTTTTGGTCTATTATCAGTTGGCAAATCAATGACCTCCACTTTTACAGACTTACTTTTTACTTTAACAGCAACATCCTCATAGCCACCAGCTCCAAAAAATTGTTCGAAAATATTACGTGGTTGCCTTTTAGTTTGACGTCTAACAATGCATTCCAATTCTACTGGATCAATCGTAATACTACCAACACGCTGAGGAAATAAGTAAACCTTATTATAATCAGCAACATAATAATTGACTCCATTTACATTTTCTTGCTTTAAATTAATTTGCTGATTGCTATTTTCTTGTTGTGCCCAAAAACCATTGTATGGTGGGAATTTTACATTTTGAAAACCACGTAAATCAACCCTCGAATAAACTTTTTGAGTAATGGTAATTTGTTCTCCTAAGTAACATTTTGTTTTGCTTAAAAATGTTCTTACAAACAAATCATCTTGACTTAATTCGCTGGCATATTGATTTTTTTCCTTTCCTGAAGCTTGCTGTTGTGGTTGATTTTGCTGCTGTGGTTGAGGATTACCTTTTACTACATCAATCACAATCGGTTTAGTTTCTAATTTTTGATTTCCAGACATCACGCTAGCCGAGCCAATGGTATACCTTCCTTCTACTTTCGCTAAAATATAAAATGATAAGGTGGTGGATTGCGATACATTTCCATTAACCATGCTAATACTTTGACTTTGATTAGGGCCTGAATAAATTTCAAATCCTTTAAAGTTAGGATAGGTTAAATTACTGCCAGTGCCATTTAATGTAAACGCTACCGTAAAAACCTCGCCAATAGCCACTTTGTTTTTACTTACTTGAGCAGTAAATGCTGGCGTTTGTGCAAAAATATTAAAATGATACAATGCAAATTGTATAACGATTAAGAAAACTATGTTATGTTTTTTATTCACTTTTTTTTCAATTAACGTATCTCATTTATTCGGTACTAAGTATTACCAATCTTTTTCAACTTTTATTTTTTGACCAGGATCTCCTTTTTTCTTTCTAAGTGATTGCATTTTTCGTTCGGAATTTTTTAATGCATTCAACATCTTTTCAGCTTGTTCTTTGCTCATTTGAGGTTGTTGAGATTGTTCTTTTTGTTCATCATTTTTATTGTTGCCCTTATCCTTATCTCCTTTGTCTTTTTTATCTTCGGGCTTATCTCCATCCTTTTTTTGATCTTTATTCTTATCTTTATTTTTATCGTTTTTCTTTTGTTGATCTTGTTGCTTTTTTAATTCTCGCTGAGCGTAAGCTAAATTATAACGCGTATCTTCATCCTTAGGATTAAGTTTTAAGGATTTTTTATATCCTAAAATAGCATCTTCAAAACTTTTTTGTTTCAACTTTGCATTTCCGTAATTGTGCCAAGCTTTCTGAATCGTATCTGCATTTGAAACAGATTTAGCAACTACTTCAAACTGTTGAGCTGCCTGATCATAAACTAAATTTGCAGCCGAATCTTTTGTCATTTGTTTATTAGGAGTTGGAATTTTTCCAGCACTAATCCCTTCTGCTGTTTTGTATAAAGCATCTCCTAAATTAAAATTCGCTTTATAGTAATCTGGCTTTTCTTTTAATGATTTAGAAAAATAATTAGTAGCTTCCACTGGCTTACCTCCATGATAAGCGTCGTTTCCTTTTCTTAATGTCATTTTTTCTGTTTGCGACATACCACAAAAAGATAAAACTAAAAACAATACTATATAATTTATTCTAAAATTAGGCATGAGGTGTTTTAAATACATTTAATTTTTTCCATAATTTGCTTACTCGCTCAGATATGAAAGATTCAATGACGAAAAATAATAAGGCAACCAATAAGAATAGTTGAAATTGATCTTCATAATCGCTGTACATTCTACTTTCCATTTCTTTTTTATCTAGCTCTCCTATTTTAGTAAGTATAGCATCCAAACCTATATCCGAACTGCTTGCTTGTACGTATACTCCTTTTGTTGTTTCTGCGATGTCTTGTAATATTTTTGCATCTAATTTTGTTACGATCGTATTTCCTGCATTATCCTTTTTGTAACCAGCTGCGTAACCATCTATGATATTGGGAATTGGAACACCTTCGGTTGATCCAACACCAATGGTATGAACGACAATATTTTTCTTGGATGCTTCTTCTGCAGCTGATACAGCACTTTCTGTGGCTTCTTCATTATTTTCACCATCTGTAATAACAACGATGGCTTTATTTTTCCCTTCATCTTTTCCAAAACTTTCTACGGCTTGATTTATTGCATCCGCAATGTTAGTACCCTGAGTTGGAACAATTTTAGTATTAATGCTTTCTAAAAATAATTTCGCTGAACTATAATCGGTTGTAATAGGTAATTGAACATACGCTTCTCCAGCAAAAACAATAATTCCTAAGCGATCTCCTTGCAATTTATCAATCATGTTTTCAATGGCCATTTTGGCTCTTTCCAAACGATTTGGTGATAAATCTTGAGCCAACATACTATTAGAAACATCCAAACAAACCATGATGTCGGCACCTTCACGTTTCACTTCCTGCATTTTTGAACCCGTTTGTAAATTGCATAAGCCAAAAATCAAAAAAGAAAAACCAATCAGATACAAAATAAACTTGGTTGTTTTTTTTGCAGAAGAAACATCTGGAATTAATTGATTCATTAAACCCATTTCTCCTATTTTCTTTAAATTCTTTTTGCTGCGATAACTATACCATATAAAAATAGCAATGAATACAGGCAATAAGCCAAAGGCATAAAAGAATATGGTATTTTCAAATTTATACATTATGGTATGGCTTTAAAAACAAATCGTTTCAATAAAAATTCTAAGAGTAAACAAATGGCAGCTGCTAAGGCAAATGGTAAAAAGTGTTCTGATTTATTACTAAAATTCTTTTCGCTAATAATCGTTTTTTCTAACAAATCAATCTCTTTGTATGTTTTTTCTAAACTCTCACGATCGGTTGCTCTAAAATATTTTCCACCTGTCATTTTACTGATTTGCGTCATTGTCGCATCATCAATGTCCACATCCACATAATCGTATTCCATTTCTCCATTTGGATACAAGGCCACTGGCTGCAATGCTTTTCCTTTACTACCTACTCCAATGCAATATACCCTCACCCCAAATGTTTTTGCAATATCCGCAGCCGTTAGTGGTGCAATTTCCCCCACATTACTCACACCATCTGAAATTAAAATAACAACTTTGCTTTTCGCTTTACTGTCTTTTACGCGCGCCACACCATCTGCTAATCCTAATCCAATGGCAGTTCCCTGATCTAGCATGCCGGCTTTTATATCGCCAAACATATTTTTAATAATTTTATGATCCGTTGTTAATGGGCATTGTGTAAATGCCTCACCACTAAAAACGACTAAACCAATTTTATCGTTAGGTCTTGCATCAATAAAATCACCTAATACTTCTTTAGCTACTTCTAAACGATTAGGTTTAAAATCTTTTGCAAGCATAGATAAAGAAACGTCTAAACTAACCACAATGTCAATTCCTTCTGTCTTTACATCTTTCCAACTGCTTCTGCTTTGTGGACGTGCAATGGCTAATATTAAAAATGATAATGCCACTAGTCTCAATAAAAATAAAACATGTCTGAATTTTGCTTTTAAGGAAGATTTGATTCCGTTAAATAAATTAAAACTTGAATAATTTAATTCTCCTTCATAGGTTTTTAATTTATATAGATACCACGCCAACATCATTGGTATGATTGCGAATAACCAAAACCACTGTTTTTCTGCAAATTGTATGTCGTTATAATAATTAAGCATTAAAATAGTTGTGAGTTATTTGTTTTAAGTTGTTTGTCAGTTTATTTTGATTTATTCTCTATTGAATTATATTTTGAACCTTTAATTTCTGTATTTTTTAAATATTTAATAAATCCAGAAATCATGCCTGCTATTTCTTCTATGTTAATTATTAATTTCTCTTTATTATTGTCATCTACCAATTTTAATTCGTGTGCAATTATTAATTGTGTTTTTACTTCATATAAAGAACCTTTTGCAATTGATAAAAAGTTTCTAAACTCATTTGTTCCTCCTCTTCCAAATCCTTCGGCAATATTTGACGGTACAGAAATGGCTGCCCTTCTAATTTGGTCTTTTAAACCGAAATCTTTACTAAATAATGGCTCATACGTTATTTTGTATATATCAATAGCTAAGGCTTTAGATTTTTGCCAAGTAATAATATCTTCCAATTTTGTATATCCTTTATTTTTTTCTTCGTTCATTTTTTAATAACGTAATAAAAACTAACAACTAATAACTAAGATCCAACAACTTTTATATCTTCTTCCCTCTTAGTTCCATTCACAAAATCAAATGCATTGTTTAATGTTAATGTATGTTCTGCTTCTATTGGAATTTGTTTTGCAAATTTTACAAAATCAGATAAGGTTAATATTTGATTCAATTTAGCTTTACTTTCACTATCAACTACCTGAGATTTAAATACTTTAATAATTTCATCCGAAGTTAATTCTAGTGCATTAATTTTAAATCGTTCTTCAATGTATAAACGAATGGTATCTGCAATGGATGTGTAATATTCTTTCGTTTTATTCTCTTTCCAAATGGCTTCTGCTTTTATTTTTTCTAATGTTTGCAGAGCTAATAGGTGAGCCGGAATGTCTGGTTTGTTTTCAACCACTTCAACGGGTTTAGCTTTCGTTAATTTTTTAATAATTAAAATTAAAATAATCAGCGCAACCAAAATCGCTAATCCCCAATACGCATATGGTAAATACCATCGCCAATCAAATGGCTCGTCAAATGGTGCTTTAATATCTTTGACCTTTCCAATCGATGTATCTGTTGGAACAGAGCGCACTTCAAGCATCAATAATTCTGTTAATTTAGGATTGGCAGTGTCTTTATTAATGATAAACTTAAAACTCGGAATGGCATAATAACCTGAATCAAATGACGTAATTAAAAGTTGTAGATGTTGTTGAATGATATCAGGATTATTTTTATCAGGAAATGTGGTATCTATTTTAGTGACGCTCAACACTTCAATTTGTTTGATGATGGTATCTTCAAAACTTGGCCATTCAATGGAAATGTTTTTTTCTTGCTTGGCATTGTAGTTCATGTAAATATCCAAACGCGTTTGTTCACCAATACGCAATACATTTGTATCTAAAACTGCATGAACTTCAACCTGCGCATAATTTGCATACGGTATGAAGCCAAATACAAATACAAACGCGATGATATGTTTAATTTTATTCATTAGTTAAATCCTTTTTTTCTCTTTGTATTTCCTACTATCTTTTCAGTTTTTTAAGTCCCTTCATTCTCTTCCATCCCTTCAATCCCTTCCCCTACCTCTTTTTAAATAAATTCATTAAAGGTTTTATATAGCCTTCATGTGTAAAAATGGTTGCAAAATCAACGCCACTTTTATTAAATGTATTTTTAAGTTCAGCTTCAAATTTTAAATGGTTTGCTTTTTGTTGCGTCTGAAATTGCTTGCTACTCGTATCAACCCACATGGTTTTCCCAGTTTCATTATCTTTTAGTTTAACTAATCCAACATCAGGCAAAATGTTTTCATGCTGGTCGTTAATTCTTAAAGCCACTAAATCATGCTTTCTATTAGCAATTTTCATAGCATCAGAAAATGAATGATGGTCGTAGAAATCAGAAATTAAAAAACAAACGCTTTTCTTTTTGATAATGTTGGTTAAGTATTTCAACGCCAGTTCAATATTCGTGCCTGTTTGCTGTGGCTCACTGTTAATAAGCTCTCTAATGATTCTTAAAATATGAGATTTACCTTTTTTGGGTGGAATAAATTTTTCGATTTTATCACTAAAAAATATAACGCCAATTTTATCATTATTTTGTGACGCTGAAAACGCAATCACGGCGCACAATTCTGTAATTAAATCTTTTTTAAATTGTTTGTGTGTTCCAAATTTCCCACTGGCACTCACGTCTACTAAAATCATCACACTTAATTCGCGTTCCTCTTCAAATACTTTAACGTAAGGTGTTCTTAAGCGAGCTGTTACATTCCAATCAATTGTTCTCACATCATCGCCAGGTGTGTATTCGCGCACTTCACTAAAAGCCATACCTCGCCCTTTAAACGCAGAGTGGTATTCACCAGAAAAAATCTGATTACTCAACCCTTTGGTTTTAATTTCTATTTTTCTTACTTTTTTTAGTAATTCGGCGGTTTCCAATTTAATTAATGTTGAATTTTGAATTATAAATGTTGAATTAAAAACTCATTCAACATTCAAAATTTATCATTTAAAATTTCTACGGTACTTCAACAGCGTTTAACAATTCATGAATGATATGTTCTGTTGTAATGTTTTCTGCTTCTGCTTCGTAAGTTAAACCAATGCGATGACGCATCACATCTAAACAAACAGCACGAATGTCTTCAGGAATGACATAACCTCTGCGTTTGATAAAGGCATAAGCTTTTGCAGCCAATGCTAAATTAATACTAGCACGTGGCGAACCACCATAAGAAATTAACGGCGCAAATTTTTCTAACTTATAATCTTTAGGAAAACGCGTAGCAAAAACAATGTCAACAATATAACGTTCAATTTTTTCGTCCATGTAAACATCTTTCACAACGTTACGCGCATTTAAAATATCTTCTGGTTTTAAAACAATGTTTGCTTTTGGCATGCCTTCTCTCGAAATATTGGCTGCAATCACTTTGCGTTCATCTTCCTTAGTTGGATAAGTAATTACCACTTTCAGCATAAAACGATCCATCTGAGCTTCAGGTAAAGGATACGTTCCCTCCTGCTCTACTGGATTTTGTGTGGCTAACACTAAAAATGGATTTGGTAATTTAAATGTTTCGTCGCCAATGGTTACTTGTTTTTCTTGCATGGCTTCAAGCAATGCAGATTGCACTTTTGCTGGAGCACGGTTAATTTCATCGGCTAATACAAAGTTGGCAAAAATTGGTCCTTTACGAATCGAAAACTGTTCTTGCTTTTGATTGTAAATCATGGTTCCAATCAAATCGGCAGGTAACAAATCGGGCGTAAATTGTATACGGCTAAATTTAGCATCAATACATGTTGCTAAGGTATTAATGGCTAATGTTTTTGCTAAACCCGGTACACCTTCTAATAAAATATGTCCGTTGCTTAACAAACCAATTAAAAGCCTTTCAACCATGTGTTTTTGGCCAACAATCACTTTATCCATTTCAGATGTTAATACATCTACAAATGCGCTTTCACGTTGTATGCGCTCATTTAATTCTTTAATATCTACTACCATAATTTTTTATATGAATGGGTGCAAAGTTAATATTGGTAAAGGTTTCAGCTACTATTCGGTTGTTAAAATTTGTTAAGGATTTGATGGAAATAGTTGATTTCAGTGATATTAAGTGTTAAAAAAAATAAAACCATAAATTGAAACCTCTATCGTGTTTTGTATCAAGATTTATTTTACTTTTTTTAAAGTCCTTTTTGTATCTTTACAAAAATACTTTAACTATGGTAGTAGAAATGAATCTTTCAGCAAAAAGTCAACAAATAATAGATTTAGAAGATAAATATGGTGCACATAATTATCATCCGCTACCAGTTGTTTTAGAGCGTGGCGAAGGTGTTTTTGTTTGGGATGTTGACGGTAAACGTTACTACGATTTTTTATCAGCGTATAGTGCCGTAAACCAAGGACACTGCCATCCTAAAATTACAAAAACGCTTATTGAACAATCACAAACATTAGCCTTAACATCGCGTGCTTTTCATAATAATGTGTTGGGCCAATACGAAAAATTCATCACAGGAATTTTTGGATTTGATAAAATATTACCCATGAACACTGGAGCCGAAGCTGTTGAAACAGCTTTGAAATTAGCTCGTAAATGGGGCTACGAAAAAAAAGGTGTAGCAGAAAACGCTGCTAAAATCATTGTGTGCGAAGGCAATTTTCATGGTAGAACCATTTCTATTATTTCGGCAAGTACCGACCCTGATGCACGTAAAAACTTTGGTCCTTACACGGCTGGTTATGTAACCATACCTTATGATAACGTACAAGCCTTAGCTGAAGCATTGAAAGATAATACCGTTGTTGGTTTTTTAGTTGAACCAATGCAAGGCGAAGCTGGTGTGTATGTGCCACAAGATGGTTATTTAAAAACCTGCGCCGATATGTGTAAAGCAGCTAATGTATTATTTATTGCTGATGAAGTGCAAACAGGTATTGCACGAACAGGAAAAATGTTAGCCTGCGATCATGAAGGTGTGAAACCAGATTTATTGATTTTAGGAAAAGCCTTATCAGGTGGCATGTATCCAGTATCAGGTGTTTTAGCTAATGATGATGTGATGATGTGCATTAAACCAGGACAACATGGTTCTACTTATGGCGGAAATCCATTGGGTTGTAAAATTGCTATTTCGGCCATGGAAGTAGTGTTAGAAGAAAAATTAGCAGATAATGCGCAAGCCTTAGGTGAAATTTTAAGAACAGAATTACGAAACATTAAATCAGATAGAATTACTTTGGTAAGAGGAAAAGGCTTATTAAATGCAATCATTATCAAAGAAAAAGATGGTATCTCTGCGTGGGAAGTGTGTTTAAAATTAGCAGAAAATGGTTTGTTAGCAAAGCCTACACATGGCGATATCATTCGTTTTGCACCGCCTTTAGTAATAAACAAAGAGCAAATTTTAGAATGCGCCGCTATTATTGAAAAAACAATTTTATCGTTTGATTAATAATGCCTTTGTTGGTGTTATCACCAAAAAAGCGAAAAAAGAGTTTGAATAGTTTATTTTATTTATAAACTTGAATTAGAACTTCTGTTGGGATTTTTAAACTGTTATGAAGCAGTCTTATCATTTCCAAAGTTAATTTTCTTTTCTTATTAAGTATTTCGCTAGCACGACTTTTTAGTCCAACTAAATTAGCTAAATCTGTTTGAGTATACCCCATTTGCTCCATGCGGAATTTAATAGCTTCAATGGGATCAGGAAATCCAATTAGAAAATGTTCATCTTCATATTTTTCAATTAAAATTCCTAATATTTCAAGTTCATCTCCTTCGCGCGAGCCTTTTTTTGCATCAAAAATAACTTCAAGTCTTTCCAAAGCATTTTTGTAGTCTTTTTTTGTTTTGATTGGTTTTATTGTCATGAGTTCTAAATTTTAGTTGCATCTATTTTGTCGTATTCGGAATGAGTTCCCACAAAACGAATCCAAATCATACTATAATCATAATTTATTTTCACAATTAATCGATATGTATTTCCCTTAATATTAAATACGACGCGATTATCAGCTAAAAAACTTGCACTCGGATATTCCTTTTTAATATCCTTTGGGCCTTTCCATTGAACAGCACTAGTCTCTTGAAACCAAGATTTTAATTGTTGCTGACTGTCAGCGTGCTTTTCCCAAAACTCTCGTACTATTTTCTTAGAAATTATTCTCAAACTATAGTTTTTTTACAAAGATACTAAAAGTTCCCATATTGGGAATATGATGAAGGAAATATTTTTTTACATTAAAGAGTTTGCACCTCCAAAATTGTTTGTTTAAATTATTGTTGGTGATAACACCAACAACGGCGAAAAACGGCGAAAAACAAGCAGCAGTTGAAAAAAATAATATATTTGAAATATTTTTATAATTTTTGATTAAAATCTTAACTTTACAACATGACAAGCTTAACTATTTGGGATGGTATAACAGGAATTTTCGGATTCTTGATTTGTATAGGTGTAATATCGATTATTTATGTATTTGTTGCTAAACTTTTTAATACTAAAATAGTTTCTCGAACTGGTACAGTTCTTGCAAAGCCACAGGATTATGATAAAATAAAAAAAAACATAACAATTAGCTCTAAGTTTATTATTGACAGAATTAGAAATAGGGAAGAAAAGGTTGATGAAATTATGAGTAAAAGATGGTTAAATAAAGTCGAAAAACTTGAGAGACTAGTAAAATTAAAAGAAAGCTTTTATATATCAGATGAAGAATTTGAGATTTTGAAAAAAGAAATATTAAATTAATTTTTTTTCAAAATCTCGCTTTTTTCTGTTGGTTTTCAGTTTTAAATCACTTTTTTAAATGCCTTTATTTCTATTTATTTTCTTTGCTATTTTCTGTATTTCTTTAGGTCTGCGGTTGTATAATTTTTCAATACACTGATTTATTATTTCGTAAGCTATTAAAATGTCTTCTCGTTCTAATTTATTTAATTCATGACTTCCTTCGTTACCAATCCATTTAGCAGCTAATAAAAGTTCTCCAACGTCAGCGTTTTTATTCTGAAATTTAACTATTCTTTCATGAAGTTTATATGGTTTCCTTTTGCGAAATTTATTAATGTAAGTGTTTGGAATTTTTTGCTCTGTCATAATTGCTTCGACCATGATTCTTATTTTATTTGCACAAGATGAATTGTCTGCCCAAAAGAATTTGAAGGTTTCTTTTAAACATCGAGCAATTTTGTCAGGTAAAAAATCAGGAACAGGAATAACCTCTAATGGTGGGTTAAAATATTTTGGCGAAATATAATCAGCAACTGCCATAACGTGATATGGCTCTTGGTCAATTTCTTGAACCGTTGGTTCAACAAACATGTCGCCTGAAAATACCACTTTACATTTGCATTTACTATTGCCACAAATAAGAATGCCAATGAAACAACCACGAATCCATTCGTGATTCCAGGCTTCGTCGTCATGAAGATTTGAGGAAGATGGATATTCATATGTTTTAAGTCCATTATCTGCAACTGAAAGTTTTCCAGCATTACATTCAGGACATTGCCATTCAGGATAATATTTTAATTCACAAGAGTTGGGATATAAATTTCTGTCTATGTTCATATTAAGAATTAATTTTGTTGAGTTAATTGGTTAATTTTCTAAAACAGTCCAAAGTTTTAACAATACCTTTTGGCTATGTCCAACTTATCTGTTTTTAATTATTAATAATTGCTTAACTCAAAATCAAATATAAAATAAATCCCCTTCACTATCGAATGAAGGGGATTATTTAACATTTTTATTTTTACACGAAAGCCTTAGTTTAAAGTTTTTAATAAACTATGTAAGCTAGTTGTTTTGGTTAAGATACTATGTAAATCGTCAATAGCCACACGTTCTTGTTTCATGGTTACGCGGTCTCTTATTGTTACAGTGTTATCTTCTAAACTTTGATGATCAACCGTGATGCAATAAGGTGTTCCAATGGCATCTTGTCGGCGGTAACGTTTTCCAACGGTGTCTTTTTCATCATAAGCCAACATGAAATCAAACTTCAAGTTTTTCATGATGCTTTCAGCCAATTCTGGTAAACCATCTTTTTTCACTAAAGGAAAAATAGCAGCTTTGTAAGGTGCTAATGCTGGTGGTAAATTTAATACCGTGCGTGTTTCTCCGTTTTCTAACACTTCTTCTTTTAAGGCTGATGAAAGCACAGATAAAAACAAACGGTCTAAACCCACAGATGTTTCTACCACATAAGGCACCACACTTGTATTGGTTTCGGTATCAAAATACTGTAATTTTTTTCCAGAAAATTCTTGATGTTGTTTTAAATCAAAATCGGTGCGAGAATGTATACCTTCTAATTCTTTAAAGCCAAATGGAAATTGATGTTCAATATCACAAGCTGCATTGGCATAATGCGCTAATTTTAAATGATCATGAAAACGGTATTTTTCTGAACCTAAGCCTAAGGATAAATGCCAGTTCAAACGTTTTTGTTTCCACTCTTCGTAATATGTCATTTCCGTTCCAGGCATCACAAAAAATTGCATTTCCATTTGTTCAAATTCGCGCATACGGAAAATAAACTGACGGGCTACAATTTCATTACGAAACGCTTTACCTGTTTGGGCAATACCAAATGGCAATTTCATGCGTCCTGTTTTTTGCACATTTAAATAATTTACAAAAATACCTTGTGCGGTTTCTGGTCTTAAATAAATAATATTGGTAGCATCTGTTACAGCGCCTGTTGATGTATTAAACATTAAATTAAACTGACGCACATCGGTCCAATTTTTTGTTCCACTAATTGGGCAAACAATTTCTAAATCTAAAATAATTTGCTTTACCTCTTCAAGGTTATTATCGTTTAAAGCCTTTGCAAAACGATCATTAATGGCGTCAATTTTATCTTGGTATTCTTTAACGCGTGCGTTTGTTGATTTAAACATCTCCGCATCAAAATTTTCAAAACGCTTGGCTGCTTTTTCAACTTCCTTATTTATTTTATCTTCTATTTTGGCAACATGTTCTTCAATCAACACATCGGCACGGTAACGTTTTTTACTGTCTTTATTATCAATCAATGGGTCGTTAAAGGCATCAACGTGTCCACTTGCTTTCCACGTTGTTGGATGCATAAAAATAGCGGTGTCAATACCAACAATATTTTCGTGCATTTGCACCATCGATTTCCACCAATAATCTCTGATATTTTTTTTGAGTTCAATACCCATTTGTCCATAATCATACACAGCGCTTAAGCCATCATAAATTTCGCTACTTTGAAAAATGAAGCCGTATTCTTTACAATGTGATATAATCGATTTAAAAAATTCTTCGGGTTTAATTGTGCTCATTGGTGTAAAAAATTAAAAATGATTGAGGGCTTAAAAATAGCATTTTTTATGGCTTATTTATAGAGATAGCGAACAAACTTTTAAAAAATTAATTGACTATCATAAATTGTGATTCATAAAAAAAGCTCCATTAAATATGGAGCTTTTTTAGTATTGAAAAAATTAATCTTCTTTTTTCTTTTTAGTTTTAGGCTTTATTGTTTTTACAGTAATTTCCTTTTTTTCTGTATCGTAATCTATTTCAATAGAATCACCTTCGCTGATATTACTTTGAATAATTTCTTCAGCCATTGGATCTTCTAAATACTTCTGAATAGCACGTTTTAAAGGACGAGCACCATATTGCACATCATATCCTTTTTCAACGATAAAATCTTTTGCGGTTTCAGAAATTTTAATGGTGTATCCTAACTTATTAACGCGTCCAAATAAATTCAATAATTCAATGTCAATGATTTTATGAATGTCTTCCCTGCTTAAAGAGTTAAACATCACCACATCATCAATACGATTTAAAAACTCTGGAGCAAATGCTTTTTTCAAGGCATTTTCAACCACACTCTTATTATTTTCTTCTATGGCTTCTACACGTGTTTGAGTTCCAAAACCAACACCTTGTCCGAAGTCCTTTAACTGACGAGCGCCAATATTAGAAGTCATAATAATGATGGTGTTTTTAAAATCAATTTTACGACCTAAACTATCTGTTAATTGTCCATCATCCAAAACTTGTAACAACATGTTAAATACATCAGGATGTGCTTTTTCAATTTCATCTAACAATACAACAGAGTATGGTCTGCGTCTTACTTTTTCAGTTAATTGCCCACCTTCTTCATATCCAACATATCCTGGAGGTGCACCAATTAAACGAGTAACCGCAAATTTTTCCATGTACTCACTCATATCAATTCTGATGAGAGCTTCATCGTTATCAAATAAATGTTTCGCTAAAATTTTTGCTAATTGAGTTTTACCAACACCAGTTGGACCTAAAAATATAAATGAACCAATTGGTTTGTTAGGATCTTTTAATCCTGCACGATTACGTTGTATTGCTTTCACAACTTTTTTCAATGCTTCATCTTGCCCAATAACTTTACCTTTTAGTTGCTCCACCATTTTCACTAATTTCTCTCCTTCGTTTTGAGAAATTTTTTGAACAGGAACTCCACTCATCATCGAAACAACTTCAGCTACGTTATCTTCTGTCACAACAACTCTGTTTAATTTGGTTTCTTCTTCCCAAACTTTTTTAGCCTCTTCTAATTGAGCTTGCAATTGTTTTTCAGTATCACGCAATTTAGCAGCCTCTTCGTATTTTTGGGAACGCACCACTTGATTTTTGAGTTCTTTGATGTCTTCCATCTTTTTTTCTAACTCAATAACATTTTCGGGTACATGAATGTTTGTGATATGAACACGTGATCCCGCTTCATCCAAGGCATCAATGGCTTTGTCTGGTAAATGTCTATCTGTTAAATAACGAGCAGTTAATGACACGCAAGCTTTAATAGCTTCAGGCGTGTAAGTAACATTATGATGGTCTTCGTACTTACTTTTGATGTTATCTAAAATTTGTAATGATTCTTCTTGCGTAGCAGGTTCAATAATTACTTTTTGGAAACGTCTTTCTAAGGCTCCATCTTTTTCAATATGCTGACGGAATTCATCTAACGTTGTTGCACCAATACATTGTATTTCGCCACGAGCTAAAGCTGGTTTAAACATATTGCTTGCATCCATACTTCCACTCGCTCCACCCGCTCCTATGATGGTATGAATTTCATCAATAAATAAAATCACATCTGGATTTTTTTCCAATTCATTCATCACCGCCTTCATTCGCTCTTCAAATTGACCACGGTATTTTGTGCCAGCAACCAACGAAGCTAAATCTAAAGTCACAACACGTTTACCAAACAATACTCGGCTTACTTTTCGTTGAACAATGCGTAATGCTAAACCTTCTGCAATAGCAGATTTACCAACACCAGGCTCACCAATTAAAATGGGATTGTTTTTTTTACGACGCGATAAAATTTGAGAAACACGTTCAATTTCTTTTTCTCTGCCCACTACAGGATCTAACTTTCCATCTTCAGCCATTTTGGTTAAATCTCTACCAAAATTATCTAATACTGGCGTACGTGATTTTGAATCGCCTGTTTTCTTAGAAGTTCCAGAACCACTATTTGTAAACGATTCTTCATTCTCATCTTCATCACCGCCAGCGGTTGAATTTTCTATTTTATTTGGATTTTCCATAAAGCCTTCTAATTCTAATTTTACTGCATTATAATCTACACCTAGTTTTGATAAGGCCTTAGTAACCACATTGTCGTTATCTTTCAGAATGCATAATAATAAATGCTCTGTACCAATTTGAGGGGCTTTAAAAACCTTAGCTTCTAAATAAGTAAACTTCAATGTCTTTTCAGCTTGTTTTACCAATGGAATATTTGACAAACTATTTAATTTACGCATTGAAATAGGTAAACTCTTTTCAATGTTTTTTCTTAAATCATTTAAATTTATTTCTAAATTTTTTAATAATGTAATGCCAACACCTTCACCATCTCTGATCATACCTAACATAAGATGTTCAATGCCGATATAATCATGACCAAGTCTTAATGCCTCATCTTTACTATATTTTAAAACGTCATTTACACGTTTAGAGAATTTTGCTTCCATACTTTTATTATCTTTTTTATTTTCTGAAATAATATATTCACATATTATGCCACATTCAAAAGTAACCGAATATGGCAGGTTATCTGTTTATTCATATAGTTTTTTTTAACATCAAAACTGTTAATAACTATACATCTTAATTACCTATTAAATAACTATTTTCATACACTAATTTTAATTTTTATTGCAGAAAAAAGTGTGTCATAAGTTTATTAAAATCAATGACAAAATTTCATCTCAATATCATAATATATTATAAACATAAAAACGAAATAAACTAAAGAAAATGAGCGGAGAGAGAATTATTCCAATTAACATTGAAGAAGAAATGAAAACAGCATACATTGATTATTCAATGTCTGTAATTGTATCGCGTGCCTTACCTGATGTAAGAGATGGTTTAAAGCCAGTTCACCGTAGGGTTTTATACGGTATGTTAGATTTAGGGGTATTACATAATCGTCCTTATAAAAAATCTGCTCGTATTGTTGGTGAGGTTTTAGGAAAGTATCATCCACATGGAGATGCTTCTGTTTACGATACGATGGTTCGTATGGCTCAAGATTGGAGTTTACGATATATGTTAGTTGATGGGCAAGGTAACTACGGCTCAATGGATGGTGATCCACCAGCAGCCATGCGTTATACCGAAGCACGTTTTAGAAAAATAACGGAAGAAATGATTGCAGATATCGAAAAAGACACGGTTGATTTTCGTCCAAATTTTGATGATTCGTTATCTGAACCAACGGTTATGCCATCGCGTATCCCAAATTTATTAATGAATGGCGCTTCTGGAATTGCGGTTGGTATGGCTACAAACATGGCTCCACACAATTTAACAGAAGTTATCAATGGTATTTTAGCTTATATTGACGATAACAACATTGATATCGATGGTTTAATGAAACACATTAAAGCTCCTGATTTCCCTACTGGTGGAACCATTTATGGTTATGAAGGTGTGAAAGAAGCATTCCACACAGGTCGTGGAAGAATAGTGATGCGTGCCAAAGCAAACATCGAACCAGTTAATAATCGTGAACGCATAATTGTTACAGAAGTGCCCTATCAAATTAACAAAGCCGAAATGATTAAACGTCAGTGGGAACTTTGTAATGAAAAAAAGATTGAAGGTATTTCAGAAATTCGTGACGAAAGTAACCGTGAAGGTATGCGTATTGTTTATGAATTAAGAAGTGATGCCATTTCAAACGTTGTATTAAATAATTTATATAAATATTCTGCACTACAAACTTCATTTTCAGTTAATAATGTCGTGCTAGTAAAAGGTCGTCCAGAAATGTTGAATCTAAAAGATATGATTCATCATTTTGTTGATCACCGTCACGATGTAGTTGTTCGTAGAACGAAGTTTGAATTAATTCAGGCAGAAAAACGTGCACATATTTTAGAAGGTTTATTAATTGCACAAAAAAATATTGAAGAAGTTATTAAAATCATTCGTGAAAGCGAAAGTCCTGATACGGCGCGTGAAGAATTAATGACTCGTTTTTCTTTATCAGAAATTCAAGCACGTGCGATCTTAGACATGCGTTTGAGAACATTAACAGGTCTTGAAGTTGGTAAATTAACGGCAGAATACGAAGAGCTAATGAAAACCATTACGCACTTAAAAAACATTTTAGCAGATGAAACTTTACGCTATAAAATTATCAGAGAAGAATTAGTTGAGATAAAAGATAAATATGGTGACGAACGTCGCACAGATATCGTTTATGCTGGTGATGATTTAAAAATTGAAGACATGATTGCTGATGAAGATGTTGTCATTACAATTTCTCATTTAGGATACATGAAGCGTACTAACTTAGCCGATTATCGCGCTCAAAACCGTGGTGGACGTGGAAGTAAAGGAACTGCAACCCGTGATGAAGATTTTGTTGAACACATGTTTATTGCCTCAACGCATAACTACATTTTATTATTTACCGAAAAAGGACAGTGCTATTGGATTAGAGCATACGAAGTTCCTGAAGGAGCGAAAAATAGTAAAGGACGTGCTATTCAAAACATCATTAGTATCGCAGCCGATGATAAAGTAAAAGCATTTATCAATATCAAAAATTTACATGATGAAGAGTATATTAAAAACAACTTCATTATATTATGTACGAAAGATGGTATTATTAAAAAGACTTCTGTAGAAGCGTATTCTCGTCCACGTGCAAATGGAATCAACGCCATTACCATTCGTGAAGGAGATGTGTTATTAGAAGCAGCTTTAACTAATGGCAATAATGAAATCATGATTGCAACTAAATTAGGAAAAGTATGTCGTTTCCCTGAAGCGAAAGTACGTCCAATGGGCAGAAATGCAAGTGGTGTAAAAGGAATTGACCTAAATGACGAAGAAGGTGGAACTAATGAAGTGGTTGGTATGATTTGTATCAGCGATATGCAAGCCAATGTATTAGTAGTTTCTGAAAAAGGGTATGGTAAGCGTTCGGATATTGACGAATACCGCATTACAAACCGTGGTGGAAAAGGAGTTAAAACCATTAACATTACTGAAAAAACAGGAAACTTAGTGGGCATAAAATCTGTATCTGATGCAAACGACTTAATGATTATTACTAAAAATGGTATCGCTATTCGAATGGCTGTTTCTAATTTAAGAGTTATGGGAAGAGCAACCCAAGGTGTCAGATTAATCAATATTCAGGATAATGATAGCATTGCTGCTATAACGAAAGTAGATCATGAAGAAGATGAAGTTACAGAAATTGTTAATGAAGGAACAGTGGAATTAACTGAAACTCCATCAGCACCTGAAACACCAACTGCACAAGAAGGTAATGAAACCAGCGAAAATTCAGAAAACAAAGAAGACTAAATTTTAAATAATAAACATAACACGAATAAACTAAATCTTAAATAGAAACAATAAACACGCATAAAATTTTTATTATGAAAAAAACAATTCAACTATTAGCCTTAGCAGCTTTGCCATTAATTGGTGTTGCACAAAAAGCAAAAGTTCAAAATGCTTGGAGAGCTTTAAATGATTATGAATCAACTTTAAGTGATAAGCCCGATTTCGATTACTTAAAAAAAGCAAAAGAAAATATTGATTTAGCTGTAGCTCACGAAGACACAAAAAATCAAGCCAAAACATATGCTTATAAATGTAGAATCATGTATAACATGTACCAATATAATTTAAGAGCCGAACAAAAAAAATTAGAAGCTACTGTTTTAGATAAAAATGCACGTATTGAAGCTTCCTATGGTTCAACACCATTATTGGAATTTGAAGAAGCAGGAAATGCTTTAGATAAAATTAAAGAAATGGATCCAAAATACTTTGATAACATTATGGAAGTTATGAAAGGTGGCAACATGCCAAGTGAAGACGATTTGAAATTAGCTAATGTAGCAGCTCAATTAAAATTTGAATCATCAAATATCGCTATCGGTAAGTATAAAAATAAAGATTATGAAAAGTCATCTGAATATTTTTACAAGGCTGCTGTTATGAATTCTGTTATGACAGGAAAAAAAGATACAGCTGGTTTTTATAATGCTTGTATTTCTGCACAAAAAGCGAAGAACTATACAAAAATGATTGATTACAATAAAAAAATGATTGATCAAAAAATCTCTTCCCCTTATAATTACCAAACTATTTACGACGCAAAATTGGCTCAAAAAGATACGGTTGGTGCATTAGAATATTTAAAATCTGGCAGAAAGTTATTTCCTAACGATGTCTATTTAATGAACAGAGAAACAGAAATATTTTTACAAAAAGGACAACAAGAAAAAGCACTAGCAAACCTAGAAGCAGCTATTTTAAAAGAACCAAACAATGCTCAATTAGAATTGGTATTAGGAAATGTGTATGATAACATAGCAAACCCAAAAGGCAAAAGTGGAAAAGACACAACTAAACCAGCCGATTTTGATAATTTAGTGATGAAAGCGGCTGATCATTATAAAAAAGCCATTGATTTAAAACCTTCTAATCAAGATAGTTATTTTAGTGCCTTATACAATATTGGTGCGTTGTACAATAATTATGGCGGTACTTTACAAACTCAAGCTAACAATCTGCCAACAGCTCAAGCAAAAATAAAGGGAAAAGAACTAGAAGCTAAATCACAAGATAATTATAAAAATGCCATTCCTTATTTAGAGCAAGCTCTATCTATAAAGGCAGATGATAAATCATGTATGATAGCTTTACGTAAATTGTATTTGTTAACTGGAAATGAGGCGAATGCCAAAATCATGTCAGATAAATTAAAAGGTGGAAAATAAATAATACCCATTTATAAAAATCCCTGTTGAGTTATCTTAACAGGGATTTTTTTTGAGTTTGAATTTTATTATATCGTACTTTGCAATCATTTATAAAATACAACATGACACTAGCTGAAAAATATGAAGGCGTAATTAATTATTTTAAAATAAATGTGCCTATTGCTGAAACAGAATTACAGTATTCAAATCCATTTGAACTGCTTGTAGCTGTTATACTTTCTGCGCAATGCACAGATAAACGAATTAATCAAGTAACACCCAAATTATTTAAAGAATTCCCAACAGCTGAAGTGATGGCTGCATCAAATTCGGATACTATTTTCAGTTTTATCCGTAGCGTGAGTTACCCCAATAATAAAGCCAAACATTTAGTTAATATGGCGAATATGTTGATGTCAGATTTTAATGGTATTATTCCCAGTGAAATAAATGAATTAGTTAAACTTCCAGGAGTTGGAAGAAAAACGGCGAATGTTGTTGCATCCGTTATTTACAATAAGCCTGCTATGGCTGTTGATACACATGTTTTTCGAGTATCCAATCGTTTAGGTTTAACAAAAGCGAAAACAGCCCTTGCCAGCGAAATGCAATTAATTAAACATATACCAAAAGAAAATATTGCAACAGCCCACCATTGGCTTATTTTACATGGACGATACACCTGTTTAGCTCGGTCACCAAAATGTGACGCCTGTCAACTAACTGAATGGTGTTCGTTTTTTAAAACAAAAAAAATAAACAAAAACTTCCCTCATTCGTTATCACATAAAACTAAAGTTATGCCAGTAAAGAAAACTATTAAGCCAACTGAACAAAAAAAGGAAACAGTGAAGGCTACTGTAAAATCAAAAGCGAAAGAAGAAACTAAATCAAAATTTATAGCTCACTCAACAACCTTAAAAGTTGGTGACAAAGCGCCAGCATTTAAAGAAAAAAATCAAGAAGGTAAATTAATTTCGTTGGCTGATTTTAAAGGTAAAAACGTTATTTTATATTTTTACCCTAAAGATAGCACGCCAGGTTGTACCATGGAAGCTTGTAGTTTAAGAGATGATCATTCTATGTTAACAAAGAAAAATTTTGTTACACTTGGCGTGAGTGCAGATGATGAGAAAAGTCATTTAAAATTTGCAACAAAACATGAATTACCATTTTCATTATTAGCAGATACAGACATGAAAATCATAAAAGCTTATGATGTTTGGGGAACTAAACAGTTTATGGGAAAAATATATGATGGTATTATTCGCACAACTTTTGTAATTAGTGATAAGGGTGTAATTAAACACATTATTACTGATGTGAAAACAAAAGAACATGCTAAGCAACTTTTAGCCTTGTCTTAAACTATTTTAAGGTTCCAAAAACAATTGATTCCATAAATAGAATCATACTTTTTTCATTATTAACTTTTTTAAAATCTGTTAACGATGGTAAATTTTGGATGAAAAATTTTTGAGAATGAGCCGTTTCAAGCATTGTGCTGGCTAGTGAATGGGCGTATTTGTAGGTTGGATTGTATTCCTTTATAATTTTCGCAATATGCTTACATAAGTCTTTATAGGGCTTAAATAAACTATCTTTATTATCCTTATTGACATGTTTAGTTAAATAGGCTTTAGAACCTTCCCACATGATTAATTGGTAGGCATCTTTTTCTATAATAAAGTCATTATTTGTGTTTTTACTAACAGGTTCTTCGATTAATAATTTTATGATGGTTTTTAATTTAAGTTCATTATTAGTTATATTGTTAAGGTAAAAAACAATTTTACATTCAATGTAACTCCAATACCAAGTTATAAGGTAAACTAAAAATTTATGTTTGTTTTCGAAATAACGGTATACACTAGCTTCTGTTGTTTCAACCTCAATTGACAACTTTTTAAAGGTAAACTCTTCAAAACCAATCTTATTGATGAGCAGAAGTCCATGTTTAACAATTTTTTTACCCAAAACCGTTTCTTCCGGATTTCGTAAAAACAATTTGTCATTCATTTTAACTCTAATATCTAACTCCATATATGCTAAAAATAATTAAGTAAATATACAATATAATTATTTAACTATTTTTAATAATAGTATTACTATTATTAAAAATATTATGCCTAATTTTGAAAAAAAATAAAAATGTCAAAATCAAAACTTTTATTTAAATGGCTAAATAGTGAAAGAAAGATTGTTTCTAAAATTTACATCTTAGCTTTATTACAAGGTTTGATGTATTTAGCCATACCATTAGGTATTCAAGGAGTAATCACTTATATCATGGCTGGAAGTTTTTCTGCTTCTTTAGTACTTTTAAGTAGTGTCACCATTATTGCTACCATGTTTATTGGATTTTTTCAAATATGGCAAATGCGAATTAACGAAACATTATATGAAAAAATATTTGGAAACTTAGTTTCTCGCATTGCCATTTATTTAGATAATACTGTTCCTACATCCACTATTTTAAATAAACTAAATAAATATTTTGAAATCATTACACTCCAAAAAGGAATTAGTAAAATACTATTAGATTTTTCGTTTTCCATTATTAGTATAGCTTTTGGTATAATTTTATTGCCTCTTTACAGTTCATGGTTCTTAGTATTTACAATACTCATCAGTGCATCATTTTATTTTATTATTAAATATTATGGTAAAAAAGGGATTGAAACCAATGTTAGCACATCCAATGAAAAATATAATATTATTCAATGGTTTCAAGAAAAGGCAATGGTTGATGATCATAAATCTGCCGATTTTATTAATACATCTAATAATCTTTTAAATGATTATTTTACATCAAGACAGAAGCATTATCATATTTTAGAAAAGCAATATAAAAGCATCATTCTTTTTAAAATTATTTTTGTTTCCATTTTATTATTTTTTGGCGCTTATTTAGTTCAAGTTGGCGAATTAAACATAGGCCAATTTATTGCTTCAGAAATAATTATTTTATTAGTTATTAATTCTGTTGAAAAACTCGTTAGTAGCATCAGTACCTGTTATGATATCATTACCTCGTTATATAAAATTGAATCTATTTTTGGAGAAGATAAAAGTTATTCCATTTTAAATACTGAGGCTGAAAACTTAAATAGCATTGGTAATATATACAATCGCCCCTATTCCAAGGCCATTAAATATTCTGTTTTTAGTTTCTTTATGATAGGATTCATCATATTATTTATGCCATGGACACAAAATGTAGAATCGTTAGGAAAAGTTTCGACCTTAAATCCAACAAATCGGCCACAAAATATTACAACCCGAATTGCCGGAAGAATTGAAAAATGGTATATCAACGAGGGTGATTTCGTTAAGAAAAATGATACGATTGCTTTTATTTCAGAAATAAAAGATGATTATGTGGATCCTCAATTACTTCAAAGATCTGAGAAGATTATTAAGGCAAAAGAATCAACGCTTGAAAATTACGAACAAAAAATTAATGCGGTCAATTCACAAATTGATGCCTTAAATAATGCTTTAATATTAAAATTAAATCAAGGAAGAAATAAAGTATTACAGATAAAATTAAAGATTGCATCTGACAGCATTGACGCGCGTTCTTTATCAAATAACTACAAAGTTGCTGAGGAACAATTAAAAAGGTATGAAGACTTATTATTAAAAGGTGTCATTTCAAAAACAGACTTAGAAAATAGAAGGGTGAAAGTTCAAGAAGTATTATCAAAGAAAACATCTGCTGACAATAAATTTATGTCTACAAAGAATGAATTATTAAATTCGGAAATGGAATTAAATTCAATTCAGCAAGAATACCAGGAGAAATTAATGAAAGCTGAATCTGATAAATTTTCTGCTTTATCATTTTTATATGAAGGAGAAGGTTCCCTAACAAAACTACAAAATCAGTTAGCAAATTATACCATGAGAAAAGGGTTTTATTATGTGTTAGCACCGCAAGATGGTTACATCACTAAAACGTATGTTCAGGGCTTAGGCGATATTTTAAAAGAAGGCGCTTCTCTTTGCACTATTGTTCCGTCACAAGATGAACAAGTTGTTGAATTATACATTAATCCTATTGATTTACCATTAGTTCGAATTGGTCAAACTGTTCAACTTACGTTTGATGGTTGGCCTGCATTTGTATTTTCAGGATGGCCAGGTATAAGTTATGGAACGTATAGTGCTAAAATTGTTGCGTTTGATAAAACGATTTCAGACAATGGTAAGTTTAGAATCTTAGCAAAAAATCAACAACAAAAATGGCCAGAAGCCATACAAATAGGTTCTGGCGTTAAAGGTTTTGCATTATTAAACAATGTGCCTTTATTCTATGAATTATGGAGAAAGTTAAATGGATTTCCACCAGAATTTTATGTTAATACTAAAGATAATAAGAAGAATGAAAAGAAATAATTTAGTTATAGCTTCTCTTTGTTTTTATTTATTTCAAGTCGGTCAATCGTTTTCACAAAACACATTGATTGAATACAACTCATTTGTAGATAATCTTATTAAAAATAATCCCTTAGCAAAAAGAGCAACTAATTTAAAAACATATGGCGAATTAAATTACAAAAGCGCCAGAGGAAATTATGATCCGAAAATTAATGGAAGTTATACCAATAAGTACTTTAATGGTAGTAATTATAACAGTAGTTTAAATAGTGAGATTAAACAACAAATTTTCACGAATCAATACTTGAAATTTGGATACGACTATGGTATAGGAAATAATTTAAATCCTGATATGTACACTCCTACTTCTGGCCTCCCATACTTGGGTGTAGAAGTTGGATTATTGCAAGGAATGATGATTGATTATACGAGAGCTAATGTTTTAAAAGCAAAAGAATACAAAAACTATTATTCAGCAGAAAATAAAATTCAACTTAATAATTTACTATTTGAGGCCTCCACTCAGTATTTTGATTGGCTTTTTTCTGCTAAACAATTAGCTCTAAACAGTTATTTTATGCAGATCGCTAATCAACGTTTAAGAGGTATAGAATCCTTAGCTGAAATTGGAGAAAAAGCAGCTATTGATACCATTGAAGCAGCTATATTTTACCAATCAAGGTTACTCGATTTTCAAAATTCAACCATTGATTTTCAAAAAACTAATAATGAGATTGCATCATTTAATTGGAGTGAATCCTATACTCCACTAGAAATTATCAATTACTCCACTTCAGATAGTTTAGATTTATATTTTAATAAAGTAAAAAATAGCTTTTTGAAAACACTATTAATTGACACGTTAAATAACCCCGTTTTATTAAAATACAATTCATTACAACAGGTTTTAGAGATTGAAAACAGATTAAAGAAAGAAATGATTAAACCTAAACTAAATGTGAGTTATAACTTTCTTTCAAATGAAAATGCACCTGATAATACAGTTCTTTCAACAAATAATTATAAATGGGGCGCCAATATTTCATTTCCACTATTACTTAGAACTTCTGTAAACAATTATAAAATGAGTAAAATTAATTCGCAGAATAATAACTATGAATTAATGAATAAGAGTAATGAATTTAATTACAAACTAAACTCTTTAAAGCAAAATATAACCACGTTATCAGAACAATTGCAAAATGCGGAAAGAACTGCACGATACAGTAAGCAATTAGTTGAAGCCGAAAAAATAAAATTTACAAATGGAGAAAGTTCTCTATTTCTTTTAAATACGCGTGAAAATAAATGGCTTGAATCAGAATTAAAATTAGCTGAATATAAATTAAAATTTATAAAAACTGTTTTAAACGTTATTTATTTAAAAGGTAACTTAAATTATAAGTTCTAAGTTTTTATTTAAATATTCATTTATCGAATACTTATTTTTTCTATTTCATAATTAGATTTTTGTTCAATACCATATTTAAGGTATTGTTTATAATCATTCTAAATAATAATTTTGCCTTATAAATAATTCTAAAGGGCTCCATGAAAAAAATAGTAATTCTAATTATAGGTATCACAACAATAAATAATTTACAATCTCAAACCAAAGATTCATTGAGGGATTTACTTTTAAAGGAAATCTCAATTACAGATGATAAGTTAGACATAATGCCTGATTTAAAAGATAATGTTATTTATGCTGGAAAAAAAAACGAAGTAATTTTACTTACAAAAATTAATGCTGATTTAAGTATTAATAACGCAAGACAAATTTTTGCAAAAGTACCAGGAATACATGTTTGGGAAAATGATGGTTCAGGAATACAAACAGGAATTGCATCAAGAGGTTTAAGTCCAAATAGATCGTGGGAATTTAATGTCAGACAAAATGGATATGATATTTCACCCGATATTTTTGGCTATCCAGAATCCTATTACACACCGCCTACAGAAGCAGTGGAAAAAATTGAAGTTATTCGTGGTGCCGCCTCATTGCAATACGGCCCGCAGTTTGGAGGTTTATTAAATTATGAAATTAAAAAACCAAACGCTCAAAAACCGCTAACATTCCAAACACAACAAACCGTTGGTTCGTATGGTTTATTCAATAGTTTCAATGCCATTGGTGGAACTATCAAGAAATTTTCGTATTACGGTTTTGTTCACCATCGTAACGCTGATGGCTGGAGAAATAATAGTAGATACTCCATATTAACTGGACATATTTCTTTAAATTATCAACTGACCTCAAAATTTAGTGTGACTGCTGAATACACTAAAATGAATTATGAAAGTCAGCAATCTGGTGGTTTAACTGATGCTAATTTTGACACGAATCATCAAACATCTACAAGAGAGCGAAATTGGTTTAGTGCTCCTTGGAATGTGGCTTCAGTTATACTAAAGTACAAAGTGTCAAATTCTTTCAACATTCAATTAAAATCATTTGCAACTATTGCCGAAAGAAACAGTGTTGGTTATTTAAAATCAATCAATTTTATTGATTCAATAAATCCGTCTACGCTTCAATATAGTCCTCGCCAAGTTGATAGAGATTATTATGAAAACTATGGCTCTGAATTAAGAACCATGCTAAAATATAATCTATTCGGCAAACAACATACTTTAACAGGAGGAATAAGGATTCAATCAGCACATACAAAACGAAATCAAGTGGGCGTTGGTTCTACAGGAAATGATTTTGATTTAAGTTTAATTGGCTCTCAGCAATATGGTCGATCGTTAAATTACACAACAACAAATTATGCCTTTTTTGCAGAGAATATTTTCTATGTAGGAAATAAATTAAAAATTATTCCTGGATTCCGTTTTGATTATATTGAAAATACCATAAAAGGATACATCAATACAACATCCACAGGAGAAGTAAATCCTGATAAAAGAACTCGACAAATTTTTCTTTATGGGTTAGGTGGCGAGTATGCCATTACAAATAAAACGAATATGTATGCTAACTATTCATTAGCCTATCGACCAGTTACATTTTCTGAATTAACACCTTCTGCAACCACCGAAATCATTGATCCAAATTTAAAAGATGCTAACGGATTTAATGCTGACTTTGGATATAGAGGTAAAATTAAACAATTTATAACATTCGATATTTCAGCATTTTATCTTTTATACAATAATAGAATTGGTTCTATTACCCAAAATGGGAATTTATTTAGAACCAACATTGGAACTTCTGTAAGTAAAGGAATTGAGTCGTACATTGAATTTAGTTCGAAGGATTTATTTAAGGAAAACTCTAAACTCGGGTATATTACTGTTTTTACATCTAATTCATTTATTAACGCCATTTATACAAAGTGGAATAATCCTTCAATCTCTTCAGATCCAAC
>JBIISW010000171.1:0-4903 GCA_044340865.1 Bacteroidia bacterium
GTACACATTTTAGGCGTTTCATCTTTAGCTGCAGGACACAAAACATTAGTTCCTCAAGTCATTGACGAATTAAAAAAATATGGAAGAGAAGATATCATGGTAGTTGCTGGAGGAGTTATTCCACAGCAAGATTATGAGTTTTTATATCAGTCGGGTGTATCAGGAATTTTTGGCCCAGGAACCGTAATTAGTTTATCAGCCATTAATATTTTAGAAAAATTGATTGAGCGAATTAAATAAACGCTTTAAATAATGAAAGAAGTAACACAACTATTAACCGACTTAAAACGTAAAATTTTCAAACCCGTTTATTTTTTAAGCGGCGAGGAAGCCTATTACATTGATTTAATTAGCGATTACATTGAAAAAAATGTACTCGATGAAAATGAACAAGAATTTAATCAAACTATTTTATACGGAAAAGATGTTGATTTAAATGCAATTATTTCTGCAGCTAAACGCTTTCCTATGATGAGCGAATACCAAGTTGTTATTGTAAAAGAAGCTCAAAACTTAAAAGAATTAGGAAAAAGTTCAAGTGATGAAGAGGATGATAATGATGAATCAACCTTTAAAAAAGTAAGTGCTTCCTCCTCAAACGCCTTAACAAGTTATCTCCAAAATCCTCAACCGTCTACTATTTTAGTGTTTTGTTACAAATACAAAAAATTAGATAAAAGAAGTACAACTTATAAATCATTGCAAAAAAATCACGTTTTTTTGGAAACGAAAAAACTCTATGAAAACCAATTACCAGAATGGATAACAACTGCAGTTCAAGACCACAATATTAAAATTGGCCCAAAAGCAGCCTTTTTATTAGCAGAATTTTTGGGAAATGACTTATCAAAAATTAGTAATGAAATAGAAAAATTAGTAATTAATTTAAAAGAAGGTGAAGAGATTACAACTGATGCTATACAAGATAAAATTGGAATCAGTAAAGAATTTAATGTATTTGAATTACAAGACGCTCTCGGAAAAAAAGATGTTTTAAAGGCTAATAGAATTATTAATTATTTTTCAGCTAATGAAAAAGAACATTCTCCAATCATGACACTAAGTGTTTTATACGGTTACTTTTCTAAAATACTGATTTATCATTTTGCTCCAGATAAATCTAAATTTGCCATTGCTCAATCGCTTGGCGTAAACCCATTTTTTGTTGATGGTTTTGCAAAAGCTGCACAAAATTATAGCACCGGAAAATTAAAAGATATTTTTAAATATTTAAAAGAATACGATTTAAAAACAAAAGGCGTTAACAACGGAGTAACAGAAAGAGGTGAATTAATGCGAGAATTAATTTTTAAAATTTTGCATTAAAAAAACAAAGTTGATTTTGCGTTAAGGATTGCAGTGAAAATCCTTTTTGAGGAACGAAAAAAGATTGCAACGAAAAGCCTGACCCGCAGGGAAACGCCCAAATATAAAACAAAAAAACGCTCAACTAATCCTAGCCGAGCGTTTCAATTTAAAACATAATATCTTATTTTATCACCCCTAATTCTTTCCCAACTTTTTCAAAAGCAACTAGTGCTTTATCTAAGTGAGCTTGTGTATGTGCTGCTGATAATTGAACACGAATACGCGCTTGGCCTTTAGCCACCACAGGAAAAAAGAATCCAATCACATAAATACCTTCTACTAATAATTTATCGGCAAACACTTGCGCAAGTTTTGCATCATATAGCATAACTGGTACAATAGCAGAATCACCTTCTTTAAATTCTAATCCAATTTTTCGTAATCCTTGTTTAAAATAATTAATGTTGTATTCGAGTTTATCACGTAACTCTGTTGTTTCGCTCAGCATATCAAACACGGCAATACTCGCACCAACAATACTTGGTGTTAAAGAATTTGAAAATAAATAAGGACGAGAGCGTTGACGTAAAATTTCAATGACTTCTTTTTTGGCTGAAGTAAATCCACCCATGGCTCCACCTAAGGCTTTACCCAATGTACCAGTAACAATATCAACGCGATCCATGACGTTTTTCAACTCAATGGTTCCTCTACCCGTTTTACCAATAAATCCAGAAGCGTGGCATTCATCAACCATCACCATCGCATTGTATTTATCTGCTAAATCACAAATTTTATCTAAAGGCGCAACGAAGCCATCCATACTAAAAACACCATCTGTAACAATAATTCGATAACGTTGTGCCTGTGCTTTTATTAACTGCTCTTCTAAATCAGCCATATCACAATTTTTGTAACGGTAACGTTGTGCTTTACACAAACGAACGCCATCAATAATGGATGCGTGATTTAATTCGTCAGAAATAATGGCATCTTCTTCACCAAACAAAGGCTCAAACACACCGCCATTAGCATCAAATGCGGCCGCATACAAAATAGTATCTTCTTGACCTAAAAACGTAGATATCTTTTTTTCAAGCGTTTTATGAATATCTTGAGTTCCACAAATAAAACGGACAGATGACATACCGTAACCATGAGAATCTAAAGCCTTTTTAGAACCTTCAATCACTTTTGGATGAGATGATAGGCCTAAATAATTATTAGAACAAAAAACAATAACCTCATTATTATTTACCATAACAGAAGCACCTTGAGGCGTTGTAATAATGCGTTCTTTTTTCAATAAGCCGTTTTCTTCTATCTCAGTTAATTGGGCTTGTAAATGATTTTTAAAATTTCCGTACATACTATTTATTTTTAAACTTTATACAAATAAAAAAAATAAATGGTGATAAACCATTTATTTCTAATAAAAATTGATAATAAAATATGAACCTAAAAAAGTTTAGTGAAGCTTTGTGCTAATTAAACTAATAAATTCTTTACGCGTAACAGAAGTTAAAAATTCTCCACTAAATGCTGAGGTCGTTGTAGAACTATTTTGTTTTTGTACACCTCGCATTTGCATACATAAATGAGAACATTCGATAACCACAGCAACGCCTAAAGGATTTAATGTGTCTTGTATGCAATCTCTAATTTCATTGGTAAGTCTTTCTTGAACTTGTAACCGGCGAGCAAATGCATCAACAACGCGAGGCAATTTACTTAAACCTACAATATGTCCATTAGGAATGTATGCAATATGTGCTTTACCAAAGAATGGTAATAAATGATGTTCGCACAAGCTGTATACTTCAATATCTTTTACAATCACCATCTGACTGTAATCTTCTTTAAACATGGCTGAACGCAAAATTTCAGCAGGATTTAAATCGTAACCTTGCGTTAAAAATTGCATGGCCTTTGCCGCTCTTACTGGTGTTTTCAAAAGTCCTTCTCTTTCCGAGTTTTCTCCAACATCCGTTAAAATGTTTTTATACATATCAGAAATAGAATCAACTAATTTATCATTAAATTGATCTATTTTTTTATAGCCAGTTATATCGTGTTCAAATTCTTCGTTTAGCATTTCGTTGTTTTTTAATGGTAACACGCAAAGTTTTAAATTGTTTATTCTCCGAAATATTCAACATAATTACTTTCAGTTTCATAAAGCTTTATGCGATGTAATTCAGCACCCATTTCTTTAATTTTTGGAAATAAAATATTCCAAATAAAAATGGCAACATTCTCAGTAGAAGGCATCGCAAACATACCTTTTACATCTAAATTTAAGTTTTTATGATCTAAAACATCCGCTACATCAGTTTTAATAATTGAACTTAAATCTTTTAAATTGACAACAAAACCAGTATCTGGATTTATATTACCTTTAACAGTAACAAATAAATCGTAATTGTGACCATGCCAATTTTTGTTAGCACATTTGCCAAAAATAGTGTCATTTTTTTCTTCACTCCACGCTTCATTATATAATTTATGAGCAGCGTTAAAATGTTCTTTGCGGGTAATATAAATCATAGTAAATTAACAGTTCCAAAAATAACAATTAAAAATGAATATTCTTATCGTTTCAGCGACTCAATTTGAAGTAAAACCATTACTTGATTTTTTAAATATAAAAGAAGCTGAAATTGGCATTAATAAGGGCATTGCAACAATTCAAGAACATAGTGTGACCGTTTTAATTACTGGAATTGGGATGGTAAACACAGCTTACATGATGGGTAAATACAATAAAAGTTCTTACGATATAGTCATTAATGTGGGTGTTTGTGGATCATTTAATAGAGATTTAGAATTAGGTGAACTCGTAAATATTACTGAAGATGTGTTAAGTGAATTAGGGGCTGAAAATGGCGATACATTCTTAACCTATAACGAATTGAATTTAGAAGGTACGCACATTTTTAAAAATCAATTTACTTCAAAAAACAAATATATTCATCAATTAAAAGAAGTTAAAGGAATCACGGTAAACACGATTCATGGAAACGAAACATCCATTTTAAAAGTATCCTCATTATACAACCCTGATATTGAAAGCATGGAAGGTGCGGCATTTTTTGCAGCATGTCATCAAAATATTAATAATTTTTTACAAATTAGAGCTGTTTCTAATTATGTTGAAACGCGCGATAAAAGCAAATGGAAAATGCCATTGGCTATTGAAAATTTAAACAATTTTTTAATAACACTCTTACATAACGATTTAAAAAACTAACCTCATGAATTTCACACTTGGTTTTTCTCCATGCCCAAATGACTGTTTCATTTTTGATGCTTTAATAAATAAAAAAATTGACACACAAGGCATTGACTTTGCTATTATCATGGAAGATGTGGAAGCGCTTAATAACAAAGCTTTTAATTCAGAATTAGATATTACAAAATTAAGTTACCATGCTTTTATTTACTTAACAAACGCCTATAATTTATTAAATAGTGGGAGTGCGCTCGGATTTAACTGCGGCCCTTTATTAATTCAAAATTCAACACATAAAATAAAAGACATTAACACTGCAAGTATTGCTATTCCTGGAAAATATACAACAGCTAACTTTTTATT
>JBIISW010000172.1:0-4855 GCA_044340865.1 Bacteroidia bacterium
TATAAATACGCTGCGTTGACTGAAATATTTGCTGTAAATATTCTTGTTGTTTTGCATTGTAATTAGTGCCTTGCATTAATAGTTCTAATTTCGAACTGATAATTGATAAGGGTGTTTGTGATTCGTGCGAAACGTTTTCTGTAAATTCTTTTAGGTTTATATAATCTATTTTTATTTGTTGTGTTAGCTCTTGAACCGTTATATTAATTAAATTAAATTCATCAATGTTTGTTTTCTTAAATATTAGGGGTTCATTTTTTTTGATGTTCCATTTTTTTATTTTACTTAATGTGTCATAAAAAGGTGAAAAAATATGACTTGAAATATATCTATTTAATAAAAATAAAATGAATAGTGATATAAATAAGTAGATAGTTACAATAGCGAAGATATACTCACCTATTTTTTTGTCTTGGTATAAGGAGATAGAGAGATTAATGCTATAGGCGTTTTCATTAATTAAGCATTGAAAATTTAGTTCTCTTATTTTAGCGTAATCTTCGCCTTTTTGTACTTCATATTCTTTAAAATAGTCTAATGCGGAAGTTTGCTTATTTATTTTTCTGATTGCAATTATTTCTCCAATGTTGGACGAGAATTGTTCAGGCGTTTTGCCTTTTTTTAAAGATTCAATAATAATTTTTTTAGCAGACAACAATTGTTCATCTTGTTCGCTATCGAATTTCATAAAAATGAAATTAAATACAACAAAGATTCCAATTATAAATAAAATGATTGTAGCTACCGACGAATAAATATTGGTTTTAGTAAGTAGTTTCAAAATAAAAGTGGGAGTTAGTTTTTAAATTTATAGCCAAGTCCATATACTACTTTAATATAATCTTTTAACCCAACTTCGTTTAACTTTCGTTTTAAATTTTTAATTTGACTATAAACAAAATCAAAGGTAGTTGCCATTTCGGCTTTGTCTCCCCAAATATTTTCTGCAAGTGCTTCTTTAGTAATTAAATGTGTAGGATTGCTCGCCAAGAAGACTAAAATATCGTATTCTTTTTTTGTAAATTGAAGTGCGACACCGTTTGATATAACTTTTTTTTCAGTGGTATCAATTTCTAATCCGTCAAAAACCAGCGCATTTTTTCCACTAAAGTTTCTTCTTCGTATGAGTGAATATATGCGAGCGTTTAATTCTGATAAATAAAACGGTTTAGTTAAATAATCATCAGCCCCCAATTTTAAACCATTTAGTTTATCTTCTAGAGAATTAGCGGCGGTAGTAATAATAATGCCCATTTCAGGAAAAGTATTTTTTATGTAGGAAATAATTTCTAATCCAGAACCATCAGGTAAGTCTAAATCAATGAGCGCAACGGTATATTTATTTTCTGCTAATTTATTTAAGGCACTTTTAACTGTCGTTGAATAGTCGCAGTTATAGCCGTTTTCAGTGAGATAGTGTTTGATATCTTCCAGTAATGATTTTTCATCTTCAATAATTAATATTTTCATAGTCGTTTAATTAACGTAAATATAATTGTTAAATTTAAACTAAATTTAAACTAAATTTAAAATAATTGCATAGCTTTACTGAAAAGATTGAAGTGCCATGAGTGTTTATTTAAAATTTTTTCTACTGGTCATTTTTATAATTCTATTTTCAACTTCTTGCAAGCATAAGACCAATTTTTCGGGTTTAGCTACCGTTAGCTATTCTCAGGATATTCAACCTATTATTAATAGCAATTGTACGCAAAGTGGATGTCATGGTTTGCAAAATCAAGAAGATTTTGGTTTATTAACGTATTCAGATTTAATCAAACATACAGAAATCGTAGCTGGATTTCCTGAGCAGAGCGAATTATATCATGTCATTCGAACCTACAATGCTGAAAAAGTTATGCCAAGGCCTCCCTATAAACCCTTATCTGAAAAACAGATTCAACTTATTTATGTTTGGATTGGACAAGGCGCATTAAACAATTAAATAATTAAGTATGAAAGTAATGAAGTTTAGCTTTGTGATTTTATTTGTAACGATTTTAACGGGTTGTTATTATGATAATTTCGGAGAGTTAAAGCCAGAAAGCGCATTGAGTCAGTCGGGTTGCGATACAACTGTTGCTATAAGTTATTCTAACCATATAGTGCCATTATTACAAGCAAGTTGCACGGGTGGTTGTCATAACACAGTTTCTTCAAGTTTTGATTTAACAAATTATTCTGCCGTTAATACTAGTGCTGCCGATGGTTCGCTTTTAGGAAGTGTGCAATGGGTTTCTTCTTTTCGACCAATGCCTGAAGCATCTAGTAAAATATCGGATTGCGATATTGCAAAAATTCGATTATGGATTTCACAAGGCGCATTAAATAATTAATCAAAAAAATACATATGACAAAGTTATTAATATCAATTACTTTTTTAGTCTGTCAGTATGGGGTTGTTTTTTCTCAAGAAAATCCGGATGATCTTTTAAAGATGTTAGAGGAAAAACCTAAAAAGGAATTTACAACGGCTACATTTAAAACAACGCGTCTAATCAATTTTCATACCGTTGAAGTGCTCAGTAAACGCAGCTTGGATTTTAGAATTTCGCATCGTTTTGGCGATTTTAATAGTGGTGCTTATAATGCTTGGGGAATAGATGGCGGTGCCAATATTAGATTAGCTTTAGAATACTGCCATGGTAGTAGATTAATGTTTGGACTTGGAAGGACGTCTTCAAAAAAAATAGTAGATGGTTTTTTAAAATACAGATTACTAAGGCAAACTAATAGCGAAGGGGGAATGCCAATTAGCCTAACATTATTTAGCAGTATGTATAACACGTTTGAGCGTTCTAAAATTGCCGGTCTTGATAAGTATACAAATATAACGGATCGATTTTCTTTCTGTAATCAAATCATGATTGCTCGTAAGTTTAATTCACGTTTTTCTTTTCAATTTACAGCTGCCATGGTGCATATTAATTTAGTTGAAAAAATTACTGATAAAAATGATTGTTTCATTTTAGGTGGCGTAACGCGTTATAAATTTACAAAGCGTCAAGCCGTTACATTAGAGTATGGATATCGATTAAATCAATACAGTAAATCGAAGTATTACGATAGTTTCGGAATTGGCTATGATTTAGAAACGGGTGGACACGTATTTCAAATACACCTAACGAATTCGTTTGGATTAACGGAAGATCAATATTTTATGTATACAAACAAGAGTTGGGATAATTGGGGCATTCGCTTAGGCTTCAATATTTCACGCGTGTTTAGTTTACAAGGAAGACAATAATATTTACCAAAATTATTTTTATGAAATCAAAAAGTCTCACGATCACTTTATTATGTTTATGTGCCTTTAATTTAAAAGCACAGTTGTTTATGGGCGAAAAATCTAAATTATCATTTTTTAGTTCTACCTCTTTAGAAAATATTGACGCAGTAAATTCCTCTGTAAAACCATTGTTTAATTCTAAAACAGGGGCTTTTGCAATACAAGCAAGGCAAACGGAATTTAAATTTAAATCATCTTTTATGCAAGAGCATTATAATGAAAATTACATGGAGAGTGAAAAGTTTCCATTCGCTGTTTTTATTGGTAAGGTTAATGAAGTTATTGATTATACTAAAGACGGCGTTTATGAAGTAAGTATGACAGGTAAACTCTCTATGCATGGTGTTGAATTACCCAGAGTTATTAAAGGAACAATTGCCATAAAGGGAGAAGTTATCACCATGGATTCAAAGTTTGATGTAAAAGTTGCTGATCATAACATTAAGGTGCCAACTTTATATGTAGCGAAAATCGCTGAAGTGATTGAGGTAACATTTCATAGTGACATGTTGCCAAAAAAATAAATACGTTAATTTTTTTTGGAACAGTATTTTTTTAACGCAATAATGATTTGATTAACGTCTTCGTCATTAAGTTGCATCCCCATCTTAACTATTTTGTTTTGGCAAGAAAACTCAATGCGTTCACCGCCTTTTACCCAAAAACTTTGAGCAAATACGTCTTGATAATTTCTGTTATCTAAAGGAATTAACTTAAAATCAGAAGCTAATTCTAAATCATATTCATGAATTTTTTCTGAGCCTTTTATATAGTGTTGGTAATAGATGGTGCCACTTTTTATCCAAAATTTTTCTTTTCCAAATTGTTTCCATACATAAACGTTAACAATCTTATATTCGAAATAAGCCCAAAACCCAAGCCAGATAATCACAAATAACTTTGAACTTTGTTCAGTTAATGTATTGTAATTTGCAATAATGACGATGCCTCCAGCTGTCCAAGCTAATAACCAGAGTAGCAATAGAATCATTTTCTTTTTTTGTTCAGTGGGCATAATTACCAAACTAAACACATTATTTTTTATGAGAATCGAACAACGCTTTCCAATCGCTTTAATATTTTCTACCATATAGTTACGTTACATTTTCACTAAATATTTCCCTTCTAAGAATGGAATAACAGAGCATTGGTTAAGCGTTAAACAATATTGAATGTCGCGTTCTAAATCTAATTTAGCTAGTCTTTGGCGATGAGAAGAAGCTGATAAAAAAGAAAACAAATCTTGTTTAGCTAAGTTAAATAAATGTTTTGAGGCTATTGCAGAATCACAGTTGTATGTAACAGAATTTTGATGCGATAATTTTTCGATAACTGCACCAGCAAATAAAGTATCTTCTAAATTAAATTTATTTTTCCAGCCTGCACAAAGCAAGACTACGTCTTTTTGTTGGGTTAATAGATATTCGCATACAACATCTAAATTTAAAAAACTGCCGATTATTATTTTGTTTGCGTTTTTACTTACCTCAATGGCCTGTGTGCCATTCGTTGTTGATATTGCAATAGTTTTTCCTTTTATTTTATTATTCATATAGCCAAATGGAC
>JBIISW010000173.1:0-4854 GCA_044340865.1 Bacteroidia bacterium
GTGGAGCCACACAACTAAAAGGTGTTATGCCAGATGTATCATTGCCAGATCCTTATGCGTTTTTAGAAGTTGGAGAAAAAGATATGGATTATCCAATGCCTTGGGATGAAATTTCGAAGGCAACGTATCAAGAATTTAGAACCATTAATCATGATAAATTAAAAAAAGCAAGTAACGAACGAGTTAAACAAAGTGCTGCTTTTAAATTAATTGATGCAGAGGCAAAAGAATTGAAAGCCAAAAAAGATGACACGAAATATAATTTAAAACTTGATAAATACAGAGCTGAACTAAAAGAATGGCGAGAGCAAAATAAAAAATACGATGGTTTAAAACAAGATATTAAAGGTTTTAATGCTAGTTTGATGTTATTTGATAAACTGAGAATTGAGGCTGATACAACTAAGTTGAATAGAGAAATTAAATGGACGAAAAATATCAGTAAAGACAATTATATTTTTGAAGCGAGCAACGTTTTAAATGATATGAAATAAGAATCTTATTACACCTTATTTTAAATGAAAACTTTTTTTTTATGTGCCTGTCTTTTCGTCTCAATTGTTGCGTATAGCCAAAGTTTTGGTGTTGTTTTTACATCTGGTATTTATACAAAAAAGGATGTTACCAAAGAAATGGATCGTGAAATTCGTAGGGGAATTAAAAATAAAGTTATCTCGAGTAGCTCAAATACAATGAATGGAGATACATTAATTTATACCGTCCATAATGAGGCAGATGGGTTTAAAATTAAATATACATTTAATACTCTTGAAAATGAAGAAGCCTATTGTGATTTTGAACAATATGTATTTGATTGTTCACCTTGTTCTCAAAGGCATTTGAAAGAATTTATTAAACTCTGTCATTTTCGAAAAAAAACAGAAGGTTGTTACATCTCTAATTATTTTTACAAAACAGAGATGACTGTTAGTTTTAAATCAGAAAACAAAGACTGTTTAATTTTTTCATTTAAGTTTCTGGATGTTAGCAAACGAGAGCATAGAACAATGTATAAAAAATTGCCAGAGCCCTCAATGATTCAATAAAATAAACTATGGTTTGTAAATAGGTGTTTGCTTGTTAACGTTAGGCCTTTTGGCATTGTCGTTTTTATCTTTTAATTTTCTAATGTCGATATCCATTTCTTGATACCATTTTCCTTTTTTTAATGTGAGAGCATCAAAACTACCGTCAGGTCCATAGTATTGAAACTGACCTTCAAGAGTTGGGTCAATAGAATTTGGTGCTAAATGACTATATATGATTTGTTTTCTTTCTTCATTGTATTTCAAAGACATCGCAACTTCAGTAGCATATTCAAACATCATACGTTTAAAAAATTTACTTGGCACTTTAAAAATATCTTTTCCAAATGTTGGTAAACCATTTGACTTAAAATAAAGTACATCAATAAATTTCCGTTGTGTGAGTTTATCATTTCCATCCCAACCAATTAAGGTGTAATCATCATCATTTGTTTTTATAACATCTACATACAGCATACCAAACCATTTCGAAGGCTCTCCAATATAACTTTCAGGATTTTTTATTGACCCTGATTTATCAATTAATGAATACACTTCATAGGATTGTGTTGTTTCTTTTTTGAATAAACTTTTCTTGACAGTTTTACTCGTATTAACTTGTAGAAATCCAAAGTAAGCAAACGTACCATCGTCTTTAAATAAGTTCCATGTAATGAGCCTAAATTTATTGTCAGGTGCATTAATGATGGATACGTATTTCTTTGATTTTAAACTATCAAATGCGTATTGTATGGATTTCTCGTTTTGTAATATAGAGTTCCAATAGGACAATAAGGTTTTATTCGCTTCAAAGCGATTGGATTCTTTTTTGCTAAAACAAACGCGAGGTAAAATTTTTAATAATGAATCTTCAGAATCGATAAATGCTTTTGTTTCTATATCACTCATTTGTGCCCAACTGAAAAATGGTTGGCATAAAATAAGTAAAGTATAGAGTGTGTTTTTAATCATGTTATATATAATAACGTTAATCGTTTATTTAGTAACAGTTAAATTTTAATTTGTAAGCCATCATAAGCAAGTTCAATAAAGTCAGGCAATTCTTGAGATACATCTTGGTGTAAACCTAACTGATGAGAAATATGTGTGAAGTAGGCTTTCTTCGGATTTAATTCCATCATAAGTTCAATAGCTTCCTCAAACGTATAATGAGATAGATGTGGTTCTTTCCGAAGGGCATTCACAACAATAATCTCAGAGCCTTTTATTTTTTCTTTTTCTGATTCTGAAATATAATTAGCATCTGTAATGTATGTGAAATTGCCTATACGGTAACTTTTAACAGGCATTTTATAATGAATCACATCGATAGGAAGTAAAGTAATATCATTGATGCAAATAGGTTCTTCAGTGATTGTATGTAAATCTATTTCAGGAATTCCAGGATATTTTTCTTCCGAAAAAATATAAGCAAACTCTCGTTTTAATGCAGCTTGAACTCTTTCGGTAGCATAAACGGGCATTTTCATTTTATTGAAATAATTAAATGCTTTTACTTCATCCAAACCCGCTATGTGATCTTTATGTTCGTGAGTAAAAACAACAGCGTCTAATGTTTTTAAGTTTTTTCTTAATAATTGTTGCCTGAAATCAGGTCCAGCATCAATAATGACTTTTGTTGTTTCGCTCTCAATGAGGATTGATGATCGTAATCGATTGTCTTTTGGGTTATTAGATTTACAAACAGCGCACTCGCAACAAATAATAGGAACGCCTTGAGATGTACCCGTACCAAGAAATGTAACAATCATATTAATCTTGTTTAATGAGTTGAAAATAAATATCCTGATTAAGTAAGCCTAATACCAAAGTAAATATAATTCCAAAGATAGCGCCCCAGAAATGGGCTTCATGACCAATTCTATCAACTGATTCATTGCTGGATTGACGTTTGCTTAAAAAATAACTGATTCCTAAATATAAAACACCAAATACCCAAGCCGGCATTGGTATAAAAAAGAAACCTAACTGAGAAAAAGGAGAGCAGGTGATAAAACTAAAAATTAAGGCGTTAACAGCGCCACTTGCACCTAACGAAGTATAATAGGAGTTATTTTTGTTTTTCAAATATTCAGAAATGGTTGACGCATAAATGCCTCCAGTGTAAAGAAGCATATACATAACCATTCCCATTTTTTTATCTGGTACGAGAGCAGTTCCCATCAGTAAAGGCAAAACTTGTTCTTCTACAATTGGTCCAAACATATATAGCGCATACATATTAAACGCTAAATGAAGGTAATCGGAATGAAGAAATGCATGCGATAAAAATCGGTAATGTTGATTGTTATGCGAAATAGAATAGGGGTGAAAAATGTATTTGTATTTTATGCTCGGATTATTCATAGCATACATCGAAAAGGCAACTGTTATTATGAGTATCGCTATGGTAATCATGGGGCTATTTTTAAAAGAAATTGAATTTTGGTAAATGTATAAATTTTAAACAAAAAAAGAGCTACAGTCTGTAACTCTTTTTTTTGTTTTATAAGTAGCTATTTTATTATTCTATTGATTTATTTAACTCTTCAACAGATGATTCGAAAGCGAAGGCATCGTTTAATAAAAAATAATTATTTGTATCTATACATCGCTTATAGCCAATTTTTGCCAACTCTAATCGGTTTGCTTCAAAGCTAAATAACAACATAATGTCTTTAATTTGAGCTGCAGATAAGCAGTTCGATTTTAAAATTTGTTTGGCTGTGGTTAATTTGGTATCGTCAAAACTTTGTTTGCTAATAGTTTGCTTGGCAGATGAAAAACTTGAACTCGACATCGCAACTGCACCTTCGCATCCTGTTGATCTTGTAGCAGGCACAGAAGATGTTGATGTATTATTTTGAGTCGTTGTAGTTTGGTAAGAAGTTGTTGTTGTGGTTGTAGAATGGTTTACTTGATTAGGATCATTTACATTAACGTTCATATTTACACCTGGGATATTAATCCCTATACTAATATTTCCATTACCTGTGCCATTGCCGCTCGTAGTTGTTGTTTGCTGTGTCGTAATTGTACTTTGAATTTCTGGCATAGGTTCAGTATTGTAATGAACTTCAGGCACGGCGGCAGATGCCGGAGATGCTTGTGCAATGGGCACTTGACTAAAGTATCGCATCACATTTTCTAGTTTGTTATTCTTTTTAATTTTATATGTTACTTCCAATGGTTCTTTTGATTCAACATCTGTAACGTTTAAATATTTTTTTTCAATGGTGCCTTGTTTAGTATCTTCAAAAATAATTTTAGTTGAATAATAGGGTTGTGTTAATCCTGAAACTTTGACATTTGTTAAGGCTACTTCATTTTGTCTGATGCCATTTAGTACAACATAAAATTTTAATCCATCTTCAGAAAAGATAATTAAGTTAGAGCCGTTCTGTGCAATAGAAGCTAATGATAATAAGGCAAACGCCATTAAACTGTAAATTTTTTTCATGGTTTAGTTTTAGTAGATGAATATTAGTTTGTAGTTATTATTTCAAATATAATAAAAAATATAAATAAGCAATTATACCGTTAACAAACTCCAAGCTTCCGGTTTGTCATCAAAACCAATTTTTGTTTGAGCCCAAACATTTTTAAATAAATCGGAATGCCGATAAGCTTCTATGTATGTTGCATCTTTCCATAAACTATACGTAAAAAAAATAGTTGGACTGGTGGCGTCTTGTAATAATTCTACAAAGGTACAGCCTTCAACAGCCGCAATTAACTCTTTTTTACTATTAAATAATGCAACAAATTCTCCAACGAATTCAGCTTTAAATGTCATTTTAACGATGCGCTTAATCATATACTTCTATTA
>JBIISW010000174.1:0-4770 GCA_044340865.1 Bacteroidia bacterium
CTAAAAATTAGATACCAAATCTAACGTAATTAAACTCTGTCTATTTAAATTTAATCGAGTTTACACTGTGGTTAAATTCGGTTTCATATTTGTCAAAATTGCTTTCTATGGTATTGAATGAAATAACAAACAAATCTCCTTCTATAATAGTACTTATCGAATAACTTAAAAAAACTCTTTGGGGTGATATGATTCTCTTTAAAAAGCGTACTCCTGTAAAAGATTCATACTTTATTTCTTTAACATCTTCGATTTTAATATTAGCATCACTGAATCCATTTTTGTATTCTTCTGATTTTAAATACTCATAATTTATTGGAGATTTCTTTCTGATAATATTTATCAAATACTTAACTGATGAATCTGGATACATTATCGTAAATAAATCCTGATACCCTGTTCTTGTAGAATCTATTTGATGTTTATATATTTTTTCGACATCAATTTGTAACTTATTTTGAAGACAGTCTTCTGTAAAATATTTATCAGACTGTATCATTAAAAAAGGTATTAAAAGCAAAGATAATTTCATATAGTAATATTTTTAGTGTGGAGCCCAGTTGTTAAAATCACTGATTCCTTTTGTTGTTTCGTATTTAACCTCATTAATAAAGTCCCCTAATGCATCATAAGCTTTAACGGCTGGGTCAATAGTCATTCTTAGAGCAATCTTGGCTGCTGTAACTACTGTAATAGCCGTTGCTCCAGCTGCTGCTCTTTTTACTGTAGTTCCTGATATTGGCTTATTTGTATATGTATCATTATTGGGATTAGGTTTAGCGTCCCCTATGCCCATATATGGTATGACAAAGGTATTTTCTACTGCTTTTGCTAAGTCAGATATCGCACCTACAATAAATACAGCATCCTCTTTAATATTTGCATCGCTTCGAGAACCAATACCACCGCTCCCTATGTCATGTTTTTTTGCACGACCGTCCATATTCTCCTGTGGTTTAGGTTTATAACTGTCTGTTCCATCTGTGTTTTTAGGATTTCCTTCTGTCCCCATGTAAATAGATTTATCCCAATTCTTTCCAACCGTTTTAGTGTCAAGTACTTTTTCTTTTGGTTTTTCGGTTGATTCCGACTTTTTCTTATCGTCCCCATCACCTTTGCCTGGCTTATCTCCTAATACATCTGAATTCCAAATTGGATTATCATTAAAACAAGCATAATCACTAATGCCGATTGTTGGCTTCGGGTCTAAATTCCATCTTCTTCCAGTTCGTGTATCATACTCCCAAAACAACGCTGTATTGTGATTTCCACTACCCGATATCTCGTCAACTTTCTCTTGCCCATTCATGCCATATCTATAACCATTTGAACTTTGATAACTTCTTCCTGGCATTGGCATACCAAAGGCATAAGTGTTTTTTTTAGTATTTAAGCCAGTTATCAATTGCTTTATTAATAGATGTTTTTCAAATATAAACTAAAAATGTTGTTGATGAGATTTTTCTTTTCTTTTTAACAATACACTTTTTAAGTTAAATATTTTGAAATTAATTAACAAACAAATTAAAATAAATTAAATAATAAATGCCAGTTATAAACTGGCATGTTATAAATAATTATTATTATTTGAAGTTACGGCTGAAAAAGCCTAAACTCCAACTAGCGGGGTATCACGTGTTTCATCACACCTATTTAATTACTTTACATTGAATTAATTTATTATATTGATTCATCAGAGTTCTTTCTTCCATTATATCTTTATATACATAAAAATAATCTACAATTTCGGTTATACTTTTAATTGAATCATTATTTACTATTTTATCTGTTTGTTTTTGTATTAAATTAATAGTTTTTAGACTATCTAAGGGAACTTTAATATAATTGCCTTTACGAGATAGACTATATTTATCTAATAAAATAAAAATATTTTGCGAGGAATTATTAGATGATAATGTAATCTCTGCATATTTTTTATCTAAATTAATATCAACAAATGCACTTTGATTATAGTCAATTCTGTTTTTTAATAATATTAAATATTCAAATTTCTGATATATTCCTTCATTAGTTAAATAATACTTTTTTATTTCTACAGTATCACCAGTTAAATTCTTTTTAACAGTAATTTTTTTATTATTAAAAAAACAAGAATATTTTTTATATAATATATGGTTTTCTATTTTTATTGAATCACAATTACATTTTTCAGTGTCAATAGAATTATTACTTTGACTACAATTTGTGAAATAACAAATTACGATAATTAATATAAATATTGAAGGTATATATTTCATTTTATTTTTGTTTTTCTTTTTTAGACACAACCCTACCTTTTCCACGAGAAGCTTCCTGCTCATTTTTACCCTTGATATAAGAAGTATCAGTTTTTCCACTCTTATAATGAGTAACGGTCGTCACTATTATAGAATCTGATTCATTAGACATAGCTTGTTGTTGAGCTTCCGAAGGTTTCTCTAATATCTCTTCACTATTAGAATTATTTAATAAAGGCCCTAAAGGGTCAGTATCAGCAAAATCACTAACCTTACCTGCAACTTCATTCCACAAATCCACAACTTTATCGCCAGATTTCGGAATAAACCTTAGAGCATTATACACTACTGCGCCAGGCGTTCCGGCTAACCAAGAAGAAGTATGTGGTGAACTAAAACTTTCGCCTTTACTTCCTCCGTTTTCATGACTCGTATATCCCCAAAAATTAGTTTTAATTGGCGGACCAAAAGATCTTTCATGTGTATTTTCAATTTTACTTTCCCAACGTCGTATAGATTTTGCAAGCTCGCTAATCCAATCACCATTTGTAGATTCTTGAATTGAACCAAAATTATATGGTATGGGTGTTAAATTTCCAGTAGCAACAGAAGGTAAATCAGGAGTGCTACCTTTACCGCCGCCAATTTGCCCATCACAATTACAAGGTATTATTACTTCGTCAGTCACTAAAGGATCTGCATCTGTTCCGGCATGAGGCACTGTTACAAATCCTTTAAAATCAGGTGTGTTTTTAGCGGGGCCACCCTCTAAACCACTAGGGTCAGAAAAATAAACTGGATTATTATTAAATGTTGCATATGATGATTGCCAAGGATAAACTACAGGATCTCTATTCCACCTTTTTCCAATTCTACTATCATATTCCCAATACTCAGCAGTAAAAACCCCTTCAAAAATTTCAAGGTCTTTTTCTTGCCCATTAAACCCATATCTATAACCACTTGAACTTTGATAACTTCTTCCCGGCATTGCCATACCAAAGGCATAGTAATTAGTTTTCGTATTTGAGCCTGTAGTCAATTGTTTGAGGAATAAATGATTTTCAAATATATGCTAAAAATTCAGTTTTTACGTTAATTCTGGCTCAAATTCTAGCCTTTTTTTGTTAAATTTTTCGTACACATCATCTATCTCTTTATCAATGTAAGTTTGAGCGAATGAAACATATCTAAAAAAATCTTTACTATTTGCCGAATGCCCACTAATTTGTCGAACCATTTGTTCTTTCATTCCAAGACTTAACAACGTTGTAATTCCAGATCTTCTCATTGTATGGGTTGTAACTGAATCACAAAACCTAAATGTACTTTTAGATTTTTTATCCTTATATATAGTTATTGGTATTCCTCGCCTCAATCTGGTTCTTCCAATAGGTTCTGTAAATCCATAATGCTGCATAATATTTTTTATTTTTTTATTAAAGAAAGCATTATTAAATTCTGGAAGTAATTTATGTCTATATAGTTTCTCGTATTTTTTTATGATTTGAATGGCGTATTCGGGTATTTTAACTCTAGTAAAAGTTTGTGTTTTTTTAGATAGTACTTTAATGTAAACACGCTGATTTATAACTTCTAAATTTGTTTTATTTAATGCAATTAAATCCGAATATCGAAGGGCAACTGAACAACCAAATACAAAAACATCTTTTACCTTTTTTAAATCGGGTGTTAATTTTTTATGTAATTCTTTATCATGAATTAAATAATTTAAACGTTCGGGAGTTAATACAATGATTTCAATTTCCTCGTGAGGAGCATAAAATTTTTTATGAAATGATCCAACATTTAATCCCTTTTCGGTTATTAAATAATTAAAAAAACTTCTTAATAATTTAATTAGCCTACCAACGTAATTGTCAAAATGCCCTAATTCGTCATATAAATAAGAGGTGAATAAATGATAAAAATTTTTCCAATATTTTTGTTCGTTATCAAATTGTTTTTTAGTTAGTGTAATAGAATTTAGTATTCTGATATGAAATACTTTTTCCTCACCAAACTTTATTAATAAATTTTCTAAATAAACATAATTATTAAGACTATCCGTTTTTATTTTTTTTCCGTTCTTTTGAAGGTGTTTACCTTTTTTTGCTTCGTTTATAAATTTATGAAATAATGGCAACAGTGGATATTCATCTATTTTTTTAGGCATTTTTATTTAGGTGTTATTTTAGAATTGTTTTACATACCTTCTAATCCCGAACTCATTTGAAAAAGAGGTGTATACATGGCAATTAAAATAAATCCAACTAAGCCACCAAGTATAATTAAAAATAAAGGTTCTATTACCTTGCCAATGATGGCTTGTTGGTGTTCAATTTCTTCAGAATACTGTGTATTAAGTTTATCAAAAATTAATTCAGGAGCATTTACCTCTTCCGATACTTTAATTAAGGAAACTAATTTTTTAGGAAATATTGAATGTTCAGATAAACTTTCATGTAGTTGTTTTCCAGCGTAAACATCTTTTATAACCGTATCTAAAGCAAATTCAATTGGGTAATAGCTA
>JBIISW010000175.1:0-4764 GCA_044340865.1 Bacteroidia bacterium
AACACATAGACGAACGCAGTGATTTTGATCGATCTGCATATGCCGCATCAAGCTTAATCAAAAAAATATGCATTCCAAAAACCAGAGATATATTAGACTCTCTAGGGATAAAAGATTACAAAGAAAATGATTTATGGTTTAGGTTATTAGTGATGCATTGCTATCACGCAGGAGCTGGCAATGTAAAAAAAGCCTTGTTTAGTTTCCGGCCAACACACGGCGATATGCAATTAATTTATACGCTTTGGCGTACACAAACAAAACAATTTAAATCAGCCTCACAAAACTATTCTCAATTGGTATTGGCGGCCCTTTTAGAAGTCAATGAGAAATTTGGTTTAGCACCACATCAAAAGCAATCTGCAAAAAAATTAGTGGAATCCCCTATTCCTTTCATACACAATTAAGTCAGTGAGCCGTTGGCTATCCTATCATAATTGAGTATATTTAACCTTTATTTTAAAGCTATGGAATTAACGAATTTAACCGCTATATCACCTATTGATGGAAGATATAGAAAAGTAACAGAAGATTTAGCAACTTACTTTTCAGAATTTGGGTTGATAAAATACCGTGTGCAAATTGAAATAGACTATTTTATTTTATTAGCTCAACAAGGGTTGCCTCAATTACCAAAATTATCAAACAGTCAGATAGAAAGTTTAAAATCTGTTTATCAAAATTTTTCATTCGCTGATGCTCAAATCATTAAAGAAACTGAAAAAACAACGAATCATGATGTGAAAGCTGTTGAGTATTTTATCAAAGATAAATTAACACAACACGGGTTAGAAAATTATTTAGAGTTTGTTCATTTCGGACTAACATCACAAGACATTAATAATACTTCCATTCCACTTTCTCTAAAACATGCTACCAATGAAGTTGTCATTCCAACATTAGAATTAGTAATAGAAAAAGTAACGTCATTAGCTAAGGAATGGAAAGAGGTATCGTTATTAGCACGAACACACGGGCAACCAGCTTCTCCAACTCGCTTAGGAAAAGAAATGTATGTGTTTGTGGAACGTTTAACTATACAATTAAATCAATTAAAAGCCATTCCGTTTTCTGCAAAATTTGGTGGAGCAACAGGTAACTTTAATGCGCACTATGTAGCGTATCCAAACAACAACTGGATTGCATTTGGAAATGAATTTGTAAATAATACGTTAGGATTAAGTCGCAGTCAATTTACAACACAAATTGAGCACTATGATAATATAGCAGCATACTGCGATGCGATGAAACGTATTGATACAATATTGTTAGATTTTAGTAAAGATATCTGGACATACGTGAGCATGGATTATTTTAAACAAAAATTAAAAGCTGGAGAAATTGGTTCATCGGCTATGCCTCATAAAGTAAATCCAATTGACTTTGAAAATGCAGAAGGAAATTTAGGAATTGCAAACGCAATGTTTGAACACTTAGCTTCAAAGCTTCCAATATCAAGACTTCAGAGAGATTTAACGGACAGCACTGTTTTAAGAAATATTGGTGTGCCAATTGCACATGTTTTAATTGCTTACAAAAGTATTTTAAAAGGACTTGATAAATTAATTTTGAACGAATCTGTATTTGTAAAAGATTTAGAAAACAATTGGGCTGTTGTTGCCGAAGCTGTTCAAACGATTTTAAGAAGAGAAGGTTATCCAAAACCATACGAGGCTTTAAAAGATTTAACACGAACCAATACACATATCACACAAGAATCTATGCACACATTTATTAATGGATTAAATGTAAGTGATGCCGTGAAAAAAGAATTACTTCAAATAACACCACACAATTTTGTTGGTAGGAATCCTGAATTTTAAGCACCAATTTTGTATCTTTAAATTAAGAAATTAAAACTCTATGAAAATAGTATTAGACATAAAAGATAGTAAAGCTGAATTTATTATGGAACTATTAAGTAGTTTTTCATTTGTAAAAACGAGTTCAATTGACACTTTAATTACCTCTAAAAAAAAGGTTATTAAAAATATTCATCAGCAATCTTTTGCAAAAGATATGGAACAAACAATTAAAGAAATTGAGGCTGATTTTTATGAGAAAAATAATAAGAACAAAAAGCTTCGTAAATCAGCTTAAAAACTGGCAAAAATATAAGATTGCCTCAGAAGAAGATTTGAAACATTATATTTCTAAATTAAGAGTTATTACTGAAATAATCAGTGCAATAAGTTGTCAACCAACATTTATTGGAAGAAGGGTCAACTATAGAAATAGTAAAAACATCAACTATTTTTTATATCAACAACACGTCATTTTCTTTAAATTAGAAGAAAATAAAATGACGCTACTTTACTTTATTGCTGCTAAGAGAATAAAACAAAAAATTTAAACAATGAAAGTAACTGGTTTCACCATCATAAGAAATGCAATCAAGTATGATTATCCTGTTGTGGAAGCGATTCTTTCTATCTTACCTATTTGTGATGAATTTATTGTAGCCGTTGGGAATAGCGAAGATGAAACATTGCAATTAATTAAAAATATTGATTCCCCTAAAATAAAAATAATTGAAACCGTTTGGGATGATAATTTGCGTAAAGGCGGACAAGTATTAGCCATTGAAACAAACAAAGCATTTGATGCCATTAGTAAAGACACTGATTGGTGTTTTTATATCCAGAGTGATGAATGTGTGCATGAACACTATTTGCCTGCTATCAAAAACGCTATGCAACTTTACAAAGATGACAAACATGTAGATGGCTTATTATTTGATTACGTACATTTTTATGGTCATTACAATTACATTGGAAATTCAAACCGCTGGTACAATAAAGAAATTAGAATTATTAAAAATGATAAAGCCATTCGTTCATATAAAGATGCGCAAGGCTTTCGCAAATTAGATGACTCTAAGCTACGCGTAAAACAAATTGATGCAAAGATTTACCATTATGGTTGGGTAAAAACTCCAAGAGCACAGCAAGCCAAGCAAGAAAATTTTCATAAAATGTGGCATGATGATGAATGGATGAATAAAAACGTATCAAAAGTTGAAGAATTTGACTATTCAGAAATTGATAGCTTGGATACATTTAATGAAACTCATCCCGCTGTTTTTATGCATCGTATCAATCAAGCAAACTGGACCTTTACATTTGATAAATCAAAAATTACAGTGAGTTTAAAAGATCAATTTAAAAATGCTGTCAAAAAATTTACAGGTTGGCAAATAGGAGAATATAAAAACTATAAATTAGTTTAATACAAACTTCGATTTAAGTTCGTTTTCAGCATTCAAAATAAAAGAAAATAATTTTATTTTTTGAATCACATACCCTTCCTTCTCGATAACTGTGGGCAGTTTTATCAAATCATATTTTTCGGCATACGATAAATCTAATAAGCGAGCAATATGATAAACCGTGGCATGGTCATAAGCATCAATAGGAATGGTGTTTTGTTGAGTAAGCCATAAATAGTCCTTTATCATTTCTTGTAATTTTACAGAAGGGGTTTCTTTAATTTCTTCTAATAAAGCAACAACCCCTGCACCGTATAATTTTGGGGATAAAACGGTTGAGTATTCTAACAGTTTAAAAATACGTACACCTTCAACAAGTATATCAAACTCTCCATTTTCATATCTCTTTACAACGCTATTGATTTTGACTTCAATCCCAAAATCTCCAAACCGTTTATTAGTTGAATAAGGAATGCCGAAATGAGCTTGATTAGCCAAGCAATCGGAAACCAACTGTTTATACTTCTCTTCAAAAATATGAAGCATTTTTGTTTCACCCGGCAATAATAACATGCCCAAAGGAAACATTGGAATTGTAAGTTGTTTTATTGCCATAACGATTAATTTTATTAAAATACTCGTTTAATATGTTTGATTATTTTAAATAAATGTACAAAATAGTTTATCATCTTTTAAATAAATGCGTTTAATTTTAAAGAAAATCAAATTATAATTTATCATAAAATATTAATTATATGGCTAATTAAACTTATTTTTATTGTTATTAAATTTATTCTTTATGAAGAAGTACCTTATTATTTTAAGCTTGTGTCTAGCATCAGTTTTTGCATTTAATTTTTCTCAAGACTATTTTGAAGTATCAAAGAACTTAGATATTTTCAATACGCTTTACCGCGAATTAAATATTGCTTACGTAGATGAAACAAAGCCTGGGCAACTTATGAAAACGGGTATTGAAGCTATGCTAGCATCATTAGACCCTTATACAAATTATTATACCGAAAATGATGTAGAAGATTATAAATACATGACAACAGGAGAATATGGCGGTATTGGTGCCATCATTCAAGACATCAATAATAAAATAACCATAACCGAACCTTACGAAAATTTTGCCGCCTATCATGCAGGCTTGAGAGCTGGTGATGAAATTATTGAAATAAATGGACAAAATGTAACTGGAAAAAAAACAGATGAAATATCTTCTATCTTAAAAGGCCAAGCGGGCACAACCATCAGTTTAAAAATTTTACCATTAGGAAAAACAACACCACTTGCCTTAACAATTAAACGCGAAGAAATTAAAGTAAAAGCCGTTTCGTATACAAGCATGCTAAGTCCCGAAATTGGTTACATTAAACTAACAAGCTTTACAGAAAACTGTTCCAATGAAGTGAAAGAAGCATTCCTAAAATTAAAAGAACAACAATGTAAATCTTTAATCCTCGATTTGAGAGGAAATCCAGGTGGACTATTAAATGAAGCCGTTAACATCGTAAATTTATTTGTAGACAAAGGCCAAGAAATTGTTTTTA
>JBIISW010000176.1:0-4728 GCA_044340865.1 Bacteroidia bacterium
GTTTAATATTTTTCCTGAAACTCAAACACAAATGAATCAGGTAAATTCAACCATTCCAGCTATAGGTTTTTTGGTAGATTCTGAAGGTGCTATTATTTTACCATTAGCAGGAAAAATGATTGTTGGTGGTTTAAGCCCAAAAGACGCAGCAGATTTAATTTCTAAGAAATTAGAAAAATACTTAGAACAGCCAACCGTAAGTGTTCGATTAATGAATTTTAAAATTTCTGTTTTAGGTGAAGTAGCCCGACCATCTCTTTATAGTATTACGAATGAACGTGTAACATTACCTGAAGCGCTTAGTTTGGCTGGTGATTTAACCATTTATGGTAAAAGACAAAATATATTAATTATTCGTGAAGTGGATGGTAAAAGAGAATTTGCGCGTATTGATTTAACACAAAGAGATTTATTTAGTTCTCCTTATTATTACCTTAGACCAAATGATATTGTTTATGTTGAACCATTGAAAGGAAAACTTACTAGCACAAGTCGTGCGGTTCAGTTAGCGCCAATTGCTATCAGTTTGCTGACTTTCTTAACAATCATCACTCAAAATATTTTAATTAAATAAACAAGGTATTAATTATTTAAAAATCACTAATGAATTCAGCTAAAGACGATTATTTTTTTCAGGAAGAAAATGATAAAATCCCGTTTGATTTAAAAAAAACACTTTATAAATATTTAGCTTATTGGAAGTGGTTTTTCGTATCTCTTTCGCTTTCACTTTCATTTGCATTTCTCTATTTGAAATTCCAAACTCCTGAGTTTAATATTCATACAAGTATTTTGATCAAGGATGAAAAAAAAGGACTAGGTCAAGATGATATGTTGAAGCAACTTGATATATTCTCATCAAATAAAGTTGTTGATAATGAAATTGAGATTTTAAAATCTTTTTCGTTAATGGAAAAGGTTGTTAAATCTTTGAATTTGAATATAAGTTATAACATTAAAAAAACATTTCGAAACATTGAATTGTATAATGAAAGTCCTATTTTATTTAATCTAATTGAAGAAAATAACCAAACGTTTTTAGAGCCATTAGAAATTGAAATCATTAATTCAAAATCGGTAAAAATAAATGGGATCTTATATCCGCTTGATACAAAATTAAAAACTCAATTTGGTACGTTTCAAATTTCATTAACGGGTAAAAATCCAGAGGTGAAACTTTTGATGGTTAGTATTCAACCAATCAGTATTGTCACAGAAGGATTACAATCTAATTTAACTATTGAACCATCTAGTAAGATGTCGAGCGTTTTAAATTTAAATTTGAATAATCCGGTTCCTCAAAAAGGAAAAGATATTTTAAATAATTTAATCGAAGCTTATAATCATGATGCTTTAGATGACAAAAATAAGGTTGCAGCCAACACGTTAGTATTCATTGAAGAGCGATTAAACTTACTTTCTAGTGAATTGGATGTTGTTGAAAAAAGAGTCGAAAATTTTAAATCAAGTGAAGGAATTACAGATATTAGTGCTGAAGCCACATTATTTTTAGAGAGTGTAAAAGAAAATGATGTGCAACTTAATCAAGTTAAAATACAACAAAGTGTTTTGAGTGGTATTGAAGAATATGTTAAGAATAAAGAAAATAAACAAGGCTTAGTGCCAGCCACACTTGGAATAAGCGACCCCACGTTGATGGATTTATTGAAAGAATTATCCACTCTCGAAATGCAAAAGGAACGTCAATCTCGATTAGTTAAATCTGATAATCCAATTGCTTTAAGTATTGACGATCAGATTAGAAGTTTGAAAAAGAATATTTACGAGAATGTTCAAAGTTTAAAACAAAATTTAAAACTTACAATCATTCAATTGCAAAGTCAAAACCAGCGCTTAGAGTCTATGATAAAAACCATTCCTGGTAAAGAGCGTGCATTAGTTGATATTAGCAGAGAGCAGGCTATTAAAAATAATTTATTTACGTTTTTATTGCAAAAAAGAGAAGAAACTGCATTGTCTTTCGCTTCTGCAGTAAGTGACAGTAGAACCATCGATTTGGCGAGAAGTGGAACCGATCCATTTAAACCAATTAGCCGTAATGTTTATTTATTATTGATAATTATTGGTTTTGCGATTCCATTTGCAACTATTTATATTATTGATTTATTAAATGATAAAATCAGAGTAAGAAAAGATATTGAACGCGTTACACAATTGCCAATTTTAGGTGATATAACATGGGAGAGTCATACAAACGCATTATCTATTAGTAGTAAAAGTAGAAATGTATTTTCAGAACAAGTAAGAGCATTGCGTACCAATTTATCTTTTTTAACTTTTGGTGGAAAAGACGTTCAAATTATTTTATTTACTTCAAGTGTGAGTGGTGAAGGAAAGTCATTTGTTTCTTTGAATTTAGGTGCCAGTTTAGCAATGCTTGGTAAGAAAACAGTCATCTTAGAATTTGATATGCGTAAACCAAAATTAATGTCTGGTTTAACCATGAATGAAAAAGTAGGATTGAGTAGCTATTTAATTGAAAGAGCTAACTTGGATGATATTATTTTACCTATTGAACAGCAAGAAAATTATTACATCATACCAAGTGGACCAATACCTCCAAATCCTGTTGAATTATTATTAAATGGCCGAATTGAAACTTTATTTGCTGAACTAAGAACTCGTTTTGATTATATCATTATTGATGCGCCGCCAATTGGTGTTGTAACAGATGCTCAAATTTTAGAAAAACAAGCTGATACTACCTTATTTGTTTTACGACAAGACTATACACCAATTGAACGCGTGAAGTATGTTGATAATTTAAGTAAGGAAAATCGTTTTAAAAGCATCAACTTAGTATTTAATGGTGTTATTGAAAATGCTAAATATGGTTATGGTTACAGCTCTGGTTATGGCTATGGTTATGGCTATGGATATGGTTATTATAAATAGGTTTTTTAAGTGTTAATTTAAAAGTATTTGAGTTTTATAATTTGAAATATTTTTAAAACAGATATTTCTTTACTTTAAAATTGGTTTGATTTCAATCATTTTTAATCTCTTGCTTACAAGCTTTCCATTGTGTTTTTAATCGAATAAAAATCTATTTGTTAGACAATGAATATAGAATAATTACTTTTAGTAGTTCGTTTGTTTTACATTTGTTTTAATACTAAAACCTGTCATTTTTAAATAGGATTCTGATTAGTGTTCATTCGAAGGATTTATTTATTATAAAGTGGTCTAATTGGCACCAATAAATAAAGCAGTTTGCCAACAAAGCGACAATTGAAATAGTATAAATAAAAAGAACGCTCATCATTGATGAGCGTTCTTTTAATCTTATAATGTAAACGAATTAATTACTGATTTCGAAACGAATGGTTCTATTTTTTCTTTTATTAATTGTTGAGTTATCATATAGCGCGTTATCTGAACCATAGCCGATGTTTTTATTAAATCTAGATTTATCTACACCGCGTTTAATTAACTCTTGTTTAACGTATTCTGCTCGTTTTAATGATAAAACTTTATTGTACTCAGCAGTACCAAAGTTACATGTATGACCAACTATATTTATTTTTAAGCTTACATCAGATTTCAATGCAGCGGCAATTTGATCTAATTTTTTTAATCCGAAGGCGTCTAAAGCGAGTGTGTTTAATTCAAATAAAACTTCTTCTGCAAACGCGTTAGCATTTTTAATAACTAAAGCTTGTTTTGCTTTTAATTTATTGCTATTTTCGACTGCTGTATCTATGATTGGTTCTGGAGCAACCTCTTTCACAATTGGAGTTGTATCCACAACAGGTGATTCCATAATGTCGTTTTGAATAACTGTTTGAATAGTTGGCTTTTTATTTTTTCCAAACTTTGCATCACGGCTATCAAATTTAAAAATGACACCCATGACGTATTGCGAGTGATTACCTTGATTATTACTAGCGTTCCATTTACCAAGAGCCTGAACACTAATAGCTAGTTGTGGAGAAATCCAAAAGTTACTTCCGATGCCACCGTTTAATGTGATGATATTTTGTGCTGGTGTTTTAACATCGCCTTGACTCACTTTTCTATCTGCACTAATCATCGTGTATCCGCCACCAATAGCTATAAATGGATTAAACCAACCTGTTTCTCCAATTAATTCGTTTAGATCGTATTTTATTAATAAGTCAGTTGCAAAGTAATTTCTGTTGTAGTTTGCTAGTCTTCCTTGAATTAAATTATTTTTTTTGTAAACGTTGTAAGACATAGCTAAATCAACGCTTAATCCATAATTAAACATTTTCTCGATGTTTATTCTAGAAGGAAAAGGCGCCATGTTCCAAGAATCTTTTACATCAAATAATTTATCAAAACGATGGTTATTATCGTCTACAATATTAAAGCCTAATCCAATACACCAATCCGTGTTTTTATAGTTTTGACCAACTAAAACGTTTTGAGAAATGATTAGTAATATAACGGCAATTTTACTTAAATTTTTCATGCAATGTTTTTGTATATTTTTTGTGCAAATATAACTTTTAAAAAAACATGTATTATATTATATTTTTTATCGAATTATTCGATAATTTAAACTATAATAAAGCCTTGTTAATCTAATAAGAACATTGTGAAATATAATAAAAACGAGGTTTTGTTAAATTATAATTCAGGGCTTATTTTTTCATCCGTAGTTGGCGCTGCCGATTTTCTTTTTATTTTTTTATAATGATCAACCATATTATTTGGATGAATACTTCTTTTTGCTAATCTAAC
>JBIISW010000045.1:0-16133 GCA_044340865.1 Bacteroidia bacterium
GAAATAGCAGGAATTAATGGTGTTGTAACAAAAACAGGAAGTTACCATGAAGTTTACGTTGGATTTGATAAAATAATAAAAGTATTTCGTTTTGATGTAGGAACCGCCATCAATGAAAATAAAAAACTGGATTTATTTTACCGTTTTGGTTTGAGATTGAGTTTATTCTAAAAAAGATTACTCAACAAACCAACCAATTAATCTACGACGCAATTTACTCGAATAGGTTTGAGTTTGGTAATCAGTATAATTATTAGTGGCATTAATGCATTTAGAAAATTGTTTCACACGGTATGCCACTTCTGGTTGCAATAAATCAAACAATTCAAAGGCTTCATCAAAATCTGCTGCATTATCTTTAATTCTACCAAAATGGTCATCAAGCGAATGATCTAATACCAACTGTGGCTTTAACCCTTTTCTAAGGCATTGCAAGTAATGCTCACGAACAATAAAAGCTTCTGCGGATGAGTTTAAGAAACGCGCTTTAATATCATCAGGTAATTCGTAATCGTTTTCAAGTTCGTAATCCCATTCTTCTTTATAACGATGTTCTAAATACTGATGTGGCGCAACAAATACATGTTTCCAATCAATAGGAAATTGCCATAAATTAAAGCGACGGGAGTTATTACCTAAATCAACAATGTTGAAACTTTTTTTATGAGGTAAGATACGAGAACCACGACCTATCATCTGATGATAGAGTGTTAATGATTTCGTTGCTCTATTTAAAATGATAGTTTCAACTTCAGGTTCATCAAATCCAGTTGTTAAAATACTAACCGAACTTAAAATACCATCTTTCGTGTTTTTAAACCATTCTAATGTTTCAGCTCGGTCTCTATCGCTAAATGTACTATCTAAATATTTTACAGGGTAACCTTTAGCCTTAAACATATTGTATACAGCAATGCTCGTCAAAATTCCTGCATTAAAAATAAGTGTTTTTGTTCCTTTTCCTATTTCTTCATAGGCATCTAACAATTTACCTTGCATCATATCTTGCGTGTAAAGCAATTCGTGAGAGCCCGTTGTAAATTCGCCATTATTACCAATACGCAGTGTGCTTAAGTTAACATCGGCATTGTGTGTAACACCATCTGCTAAAAAACCTTGCTCAATTAACGAAGGAATGCTTTCACCAACGATAATTTCTTTATAGGTTTGATAAAGTGGTAATTTTTTATTGGAACTTAAAGGTGTGGCTGTTACGCCTAATATATTAACGTTTTCGAAATAGTGAAATATTTTACGGAACGAATTATAATGTGCTTCATCGACTATAACCAATCCAATGTCCTCTAAAAACTGATCATCTTCTTGTAAACGGTTATTTAATGTTTCAACTAATGCAGTAAAACTTTGGTATTCACTTTGATTAGGTAAATCTTTTACATCTGCATTGATAATTTTATTTTTAATACCAATACCTGATAATACATTGGATGTTTGTTTACTTAACTCAATGCGATGCGTTAGTATTAAAACTTTCCTATTGAAATGTTGAATGTATTGCTTGGCTATTTCCGAAAATATAATTGTTTTTCCACCGCCTGTTGGTAGTTGAAATAAAATATTTTCGTTTGGTTTAGCGTCTTTTAATTTATTAAAAATGGTTGTTACAGCCTCTTGTTGATAAGGATATAATTGACGGATGATGGTATTTTCTGTTTGTTCCAATTTTAAAAATAAGGCTATAAATTTAAGATTTTTTTAATAATACTCAAATTTAATCGTCAATTACTTTTACTAAATATGTTACACATTTATTTAGTTTATTAAAAAATGGAACGTATTAAAGTTTAATGAACTTTTAATTTGAAATATGATTTTCATTTCTCACATGGAGACTGTAAAATCCTTTTTTTCATAGCAAAGAAACTATTGTATAAATTTGACTTGCTTTTTATAAGTATAAAATTCAATAAATTTATTTACCTTAGAATAGAAACAGTGCCTTTATAGGTTTTTTCTTTTCCGTCATTTAAAATGTAAAAGTAAGTTCCAGATGGCACTTCCTCACTGAGGTATTTTCCGTCCCACGTGTTGTTATAACTTGAAGCTGAAAAAACGACTTTCCCGTATCGATTATAAATTTTCAAGGTATTGTCAGGATATTTATCAATATTTCCAATGTAGAAAAAATCATTGTCGCCATCGTAATTGGGCGTAAAGGCACTATAAAAAAACAATAATTCACCTTTTCTAACATCGACATTAACCACATCATAAGAATAACATTTATGTTGATTTTCTACGAGTACTGTATAAGTGAAATTTGTTGTTGGCCAAACATCTGGATTCGCCGTACTAAGGTACTTGATATTATAGTCTGGTTGCCACCAATATTTTGTACCACCACTTCCGTTTAATGTAATCGTATTTCCTTCATCAATCGTTGTGTCTTGCCCAGCGTTAGCAATTGGTTTAGCAAATGGAGTAACTGTTACAAAACTAATATTATCAGGGCATTTACCATCTGAAACGGTAAGAGTGTAAGTTGTAGTAATAGATGGTGTTGCCAGTGGATTGGTGATCGTCGTATTATTTAAGCCAGAGGCAGGCGACCAATTAAAGGAATGCCATGCGCTATTATTATTTGAAGAACCAATGACAACACCACTCGATTGTTCAACACAATAACCAGTATCGATGCCCGCGTTGAAAGTATAGATTTTATTGATGTTTATACTGGTATAGCTCAAAACCGTATCTCCTGCCGCATCAATAACCATTAAGGTGTATACAATATCGGAATTACAACCACTCGCGGTAGGATTAGCAAGTGTATTATTATTGAGAAAAGTAGATGGTTGCCAATTATATGAATAGGGTGGTGTACCTCCTGAAGCTGTGGGCGAACCGCCTAATACCGTTGATGTGCCAACACATAAAAAATTAGCTGGACCAGCATAAGCTAATAATTGACTATAAGTAATTTGCGTTAAAAAACTTAAAAATAGTAATATGGAATGTTTCGTTTTCAATAGGGTAAATTTAATATTTTATATATCTCTATGAAATAATTTTCGTGTAGAATGACTAATATCTCTGAAATAAGTCATAGTTACCTTGTTAGAAATTAAAGTGGATAAAAATAATTCGCTAGTAATGTCTTTAGAAATACTAATAATCATGGTTGTTCCGGCATTCTCCACTTTTAAGCTGGTGTTGTTAAACATGGATAAAAGTTTATCTCTATCTGCATCACACATGATTTCAAAGGTATTTAAATCACTTTCTGTTCCAAATGCTTTTTGATTTCCATTATAAACTGTTTTACCTTGCTTAATAAAAATAATGTTATCCGAAATACTTTCTACTTCATGTAATTGTTGTGAACTCAATATAATACTCAATGGAAATTTAGTTGACTTCACAAAGAATTGTAAATCTTGTAAAAACAACTGTTGTGCATTAATATCTAAATTGGCTAAAGGCTCATCGAGTAATATTAATTTTGGTCGCCACATAATGGCTTTGGCTAATTCAAAACGCAAACGGTAGCCACTGGATAATTCAGACCATTTCAAGTGTTTAAATTTTTCTAATCCTAAACGAAATAAGATGTACGAAATTTGTTTATTGTTTTCTTCACTAGTAAAACCATGTATACTCGCAAAAAAACGAAGGTTGTCAACTAAACTTCCGTGCCAACTTGGAATACGTTGTGGTATAAATACAAATTGATTTTTAACCTTATACCAATTTGTATCATCAGCTTGCAAGGCAGGATAGGATATATTTCCTGTATCACTTGATAACTCTCCTGCTAAAATACGAAGTAATGTTGTTTTTCCATTTCCGTTTTCACCAACAATTCCAGTAATTTCTCCAAATCGTAATTGAACATCTAATGGTTGTAAATGAAATGGACTTCCTCCATTGATATAGTGCTTGCTAATGTGTTTGGCATCACACACTAAATGTATCGCGTTACTAGGTCTTTGTTCTTCTAACGTAATATTCGCGATGGCTTGTAAAATAGAATCAGCTTCGTGTTTCAAGGCATCTTTCGAATCTTCACTTAAATACCGTTTTCTAAAATCGTATATCGAATTTTCAATTTCAGTATCTAAATTATTTTCTACACATACATCTAACAGTTTTCTAGATAACTGACTATAATCTTCTTGATGCAGTAAAGATTTAAATGCTTCGATTGTTTGGTGTGGCATTATTTATTAATTTTAAACCATATAAATTTAACCAATCTCATTTAATATAAAAATGAAAATTTTTAAATTATCTTTTATTTTATTTTGCCTTTCTTTTTTAACAGCAAAGGCTCAATATCCAACTATATTGATCAGTTCTAGCAATGATCCTGAAGAAGTTTCTATTGCCATTAATCCAAAAAACACCAATCAAATTATTGCTGGCGCAAATTTAAATAACCGTTATAAAAGCAATGATGGCGGTTTAACATGGCAAGCAGGTATTTTAACGTGCAATGCTTACAGTGTTTATGGCGATCCAGTTGTGTTTTGGGACACATTGGGTTCAGCGTATTTTATGCACCTTTCAAATCCAAATCCAAGCATTACGCCTGGTGGAACATGGGTTGATAGAATCGTCATTCAGAAATCGACAGATGCTGGAGCTACTTATCCTATTTGTAAAGCAACAGGAAAAAGCGGAACGAAAGTTCAAGATAAACCTTGGTTTGTAGTAAGTCCGTTTGATAATTCCATTCATGTAACTTGGACACAATTTGATGCTTATGAAAGTTCTTTATCATCGGATAGTTCGCATATTATGTATTCGCATTCGCTTGATGCAGGATTAACGTGGAGTGCACCCTTACGCATCAATCATCAAGGTGGAAATTGCATGGATAATGATACAACGGTAGAAGGTGCAGTGCCAGCTATTGGACCAAGTGGTGAAGTGTATGTGGTGTGGGCAAGTTTGCAAGGTTTACGATTTCAAAAATCAGTAGATAACGGATTAACGTGGATGCCTTCCGAAAAATTAATTGGAACTATAAACGGTGGATGGGTTTATGAGGTTGGTGGTTTAATGCGATGCAATGGATTACCTTTTACACATTGTGATTTGAGTAAAGGACCAAATAGAGGAACTATTTATGTGAATTACAGTGATCAAACCAACGGCATAAATGACGTAGATGTGTATGTGATTAAATCAACAGATGGAGGAACAACGTGGAGCAGTCCAATACGTGTTAATAATGATGTGCCAGGTAAAAATCAATTCATGAGTAGTATGACGGTTGATCAAGCAACTGGGTATGTGTATGTTATTTTTTATGATCGTAGAAATTATACTGGTTCTAATTTAACCGATGTGTATGTGGCTATTTCTAAAGATGGAGGAACTACATTTTCAAATCATAAAATAAACCAAACATCTTTTAATCCAACGAGCACTGTGTTTTTTGGCGATTACATTGGTATTTCGGCACACAACAATAAAGTTAGACCCATTTGGATGCAATTAAATGGCGGTGCTTTGTCTGTTTTTACTGCTAATTTAGATGCCTTAACTTTAACTGGCATTCCAGAAAATGAGAAGTCTGTTATTTCAATCATTACGCCACAGCCCAATCCATTTTCGAGTCAAACTAAAATTATATTTAGTTTAACTAAAAAACAAAAAGTGACCGCACAGTTAGTAGATGCTTCGGGTAAAATTATTAAAGAGCTTGTTACCGATAAACTATTGACTAAAGGAAAGCATGATGTGGTGATTGATAAAAATGAAAATAACTTAACGAAAGGCTTGTATTATTTGGTTTTATACGGTGAAGCAAAAAGTGAATTTGTAAAATTAATCGTAGAGTAAAAAGTATGAATTTAGTTAAGTATTTATCTATATCTCTAACAATTTTATTTTTATCGGCTTGTAACAATCAAGCTGATTTAAGTGAAGATTCTATTTGTAAATATTATGATTCTTCAGCCATTGAACAGGCAAATTGGTTTTTAGGGACTTGGAATTCTAAAACAACAAATGGTGATTTAACGGAAACATGGAAGCAAATGAATGACTCGGTTTATGTAGGAGAAAGTTATGTCATTGTAAAAACAGACACGGTGTTTTATGAGTCCATTCGTTTAATGAAAAAAAATAAAAAGTGGAATTATGTTGTGGCTGTTAAAAATCAAAATAACGAACAACCTGTTTCTTTTGAAATGAAGCGGTTGACGCCCACTCAAATAGTGTTTGCAAATCCAACGCATGATTTTCCTTCTACCATTTCCTATACTCAAATTACACAAGATTCAATGATGGCCGAAATATCTGGATTGATAAAGGGCAAACAACAATCACAACACTTTTACATGAAACGTTTCAACTAATTTTTTATAAGACTATGATGATACACAGAATAACAGAATCTGATTCTAATTACAATAACCTCGAACACATGAGTATTCATGATCTTTTGCAAAACATGAATGCAGAAGACAATACGGTTCCAAATGCAGTTAAAAAATCCATTCCTCAAATCGAAAAATTAGTGGAACGCATTGTTGAAAACATGCAAAAAGGTGGACGCTTATTTTATTTAGGAGCTGGCACAAGTGGACGATTGGGCATTGTGGATGCAAGCGAATGCCCACCAACCTACGGCATAGAGCAGGGGATTGTGGTTGGCTTAATTGCAGGAGGCGATACAGCCATACGAAAAGCAGTTGAATTTGCCGAAGATGATGTCAATCAAGGTTGGGAAGATTTGCAAGCGTATCAGATTACTAAATATGATGTAGTGATTGGTATTGCGGCATCTGGCACAACACCTTATGTGATAGGTGCTTTGGAAACATGCAATAAACAAGGTATTTCAACAGGTTGTATTGTGTGTAATACGGGTTCAATGGTTGCCGAAGTGTCTCAATTTCCAATTGAAGTTGTGGTAGGTCCCGAATTTGTAACGGGTTCTACACGTATGAAATCAGGAACGGCTCAAAAGCTTGTATTGAATATGATTTCAACATCGGTGATGATTAAATTGGGAAGAGTGAAAGGCAATAAAATGGTTGACATGGCTTTGAGTAATAATAAATTAGTAGATAGAGGCACGCGCATGGTAATGAAAAATACAGCGTTAGAAGATTACGAAAAAGCGAAAGCGTTATTATTAGAACACGGAAGTGTGCGCAAAGCAACGGATTATTATTTGAGCACTAAATAAAAATCTGTATGAAACTAAACAACATCATCTTGACATCCTTTTTAAGTATTTGCATCAGCGGTTTGTTGGCGCAAGATTTAAGAAAGAATGGTTCTATCTACGGTAAAATTGAACCAAATGGAGCTGTGCGCATCCATGGAAGTATCAAAGGAAAATTTGAATCGAATGGCGATATTCGTGTGAATGGAAGCATCAAAGGGAAAATAGAATCAAATGGTAGTATTCGAAAAAATGGTTCCATTGTTGGTAAAGTAGAAGCGAATGGAGATGTGCGTTTAAACGGAAGTATTGTTGGTAAAATTGAAAGCAATGGCAACATCAGAAAACAAGGGAGTATCATTGGTTCAGCAAAAGGCGTTGATACTTACCAAGCTGCCATTATGTACTTTTTTGATTTTTTTTAAAGAGGTAAAAAATTAAATCAGGTATCAAGGTGGTGGAAGTTATTTATTGTTTACCTTTAGTAAACGTAAATAAAATTATTACTCAAAAAAGTAATTATTTATTAAACTGATTTTATGAAAAAATACTATTTACTTTCTTTGCTTTTGGTTATGTTACTTTTTCAAAATTGTAAGAAAAAATTTTTTCAAAGAGAAAAGTTTACTGTTACAGGTAGAATTTATAAAAACTGTAACGAAGTAGCTGCAAATACAACCTTTTATTTTGTATTCGATTCGAATTATCCATTCAAAACAGATGCTCCTATTTTATTTACAACCGACGGTAATGGATTTTTTAGTCAAGAGTTTGAAAAACGTAAAAATGATATGGTCTCTATTTCATCAAGCGTCCAAAGAAATAAAAATTTTTATAGATTTAAATTAAATAATGAGCCCTTTGATATAGGTATAATAAAACAAAGTGTTTCTAGCCAACTTGTAATAAAACTAAAAACGAATCATTTTATATCAAATTTAGATACCATAAAATATGTGTTTCAATACGGAAATTTTAAAACGCCGATATATGGCCCAATAACAAAAGATACAATTATTGCCACACATGCGATGTGGTTTGACTTAGACAAATATAGTAATGATCCAACTGATGGTGAAGATGAAATACTTTGGTGGAATTTTGGCATGACTAACTCAACTAATCAAACTCAAGTAAATTATACAATACATGGTTGTGCTTCAGTTGCAGATACGGCTTATATTATTGTTCCTTAAAAATTAAATATTAGATAAAATTAGCGTCATGAAAATGTACTACTAACTTTCTGTGTCTACTACAACCTGTTTTTTGTATGAAGTTATTATCAGTAAAGTTTAGTTTCTTTTTTTTATCATTTTTGCTAACACATTAGATTTCTTGTCAATTTCTTTAATTTTTTGTAAATTTGTTTCTTAAAATTGGTTTAAAATGACAGCAATCGCCATAAAAAAACAGGTTGATAATTATCTCCCACTTTTATCTGATAAACAGCAGGCATTAATTCTTGAAATGATTAAGAGTTTTTTAAATGTAGATAAAGATTCTAAAAGAATTAGCCGAAAGCAATATAATAAAGAGTTGAATGATGCTGTAGCTAATATTGAGAAAGGTAATTTTGTTACTCACAAAGATGCTCTCAAGGAATTATCTAAATGGTAAAATCATCATCTTTCAAAATTGTGTGGGAAAGAAAAGCTCTTGACAACTTCAAAGATATTCTGACTTACCTAGACAAACAAAATGTTCAAGCTTCAAAAATTGTTAAATCCGCTATTGTTACAAGGCTTGATACAATTAAAACCAATCCACTAATTACTGAGGTAGATAAATTAAAAGATTCACCAAATAAAGATTTTCGAGCTTTCGTGGTTTATAGTTATCGTGTAACCTACCAAGTTAAAAATGAAATTCAAGAAATAAGAATTTTAAGAATTAGACACACTAGTAGAGAACCACTTGGCTATTAATAATAAATACACTATTATTAGAGTAAAATTTTAGTTATAGCAAATGTATTTATCTGCTCGGCTTTAATGTCTTATTGCTATTTTTTAGTAAACAAAAATTATTGAAATTATTAATTTGTTTTGTGATTACAATTAACGTTACAGAAAATTATGGATAGTATCATTTGATACTAACAAAACATTTATCCTTTAATTACGCGTTCCTTAATTTTTACAGCAGGATTTCCTTGGTAAATAGCCCAAGACTCTAGGTTTTTAGACGCAACACTATTAACCGTTAGTACAGAATGATTTCCTATGGTTACACCAGGACAAACTACGGATTTTGCACCAATCCAAACGCCTTCCTCAAGTGTAATGTCTTTCACGATTAAGTCAAAGGTTGTTTTCGAATAATCATGATTACCGCACAACAACATGGCGCCTTGCGAAATACAACAATGATTGTTGATGGTTACTCGTGATAAATTATCAATCCACACCCCTTCGCCAATCCACACATGGTTTCCTATGGTTAAATGCCAAGGGTATTTAATATTGACGTTGGGTTTTATGGTCACTGATGTTCCAATGCTGGCTCCAAATAAACGCAATAAAAATACTTTGAAAGAACTAAAAGGAAAGGCAGAATGAATAAAAATAGCATTTACAAAATACCAACATGCATTTTTAAGCAAAGAACCACCAGTCTTATACCAATCATTATTGTATTTTGATAAATCTGTTTTATTTGTTGACATATTATTTTACGGTGTCGCACTGACACGTTAATGTTTTATTCAACAGCGTAATATCATCAATGTATGTGATAGAATCTCTATCTTCGACAGTCATCTTATAATCAACTGGAGTAGTTTCTTTGGCTTCTAAAACATATAGTCCATAAGGTTCTTTATGCACTTCACTTAAACTATAATTGACTTCAAACTTTTTTAGGTTTAATTTAAATCTAGATTCAGTTTGTTTTAAGCAATTTAGTTTACACAAGGCTTTGTTACCTAATTGCAGGCGTTGAAATTGAAGTTCTTGCATTTTTAATTCATTAGGACTCGTGCATCCTTTTTTATTGATGATGAAAAATAAAATGATACAGCCTGGAATAAATCCTACTAGAAAAAAACGAAAGCGTTGCCAAAAGTTCATGATGTTGGTTGTTGTGATTAATAATTTATATTTTGATTACATAGCAGCCATTAATAAATTAATGTCTTTAAATGGTAAGTTAAATGTTTCGCCTAAATATTGATTGGTTAAAATGCCATTGTACACATAAACGCCATTTCTAACGCCGGCATCTTTTCTTACAATGCTATCAAAACCACCTTCATCGCCCATGCTCATTAAAATTTGTTGAAAGATATTACTAAAGGCATAGGAGGCAGTTCTGGCTACGCGCGAAGGGATATTAGGTACACAATAATGAATAACACCATGTTTTCTAAATACGGGTTTCGTATGATTAGTCACATCCGATGTTTCAAAAACACCACCTTGGTCGATACTCACATCAATAATAACCGAACCCGTTTTCATTTCCGAAACCATCGTTTCAGTTACAATACAAGGCGTTCTTCCTTTCGCCGCTCTCAATGCACCAATCACAACATCCGCTGTTTTTAAATGTTTTTCTAACACTTTTGGAACAATCACAGAAGTAAAAATTCGCGTTCCTAATTGGCTTTGTAATCTTCGTAATCGCGATGTTGAATTATCAAAAACTTTAACTGTTGCACCTAATCCCAAAGCCGCGCGAGCCGCAAATTCTCCAACCGTTCCAGCTCCAATAATGACAACTTCAGTTGGCGAAACACCGCTAATACCACCTAATATGGAACCAACACCATGATTGGCATTGCTTAATAATTCGGCCGCAATTAAGATGGATGTACCTCCAGCAATTTCTCCCATGGCTCTGATCACAGGAAAAATACCCGCATCGTCTGTAATCATGTCATAGGCGACACAATTTAATTTTTTGGCAATTAATTTTTTTAAAAAATCTTCAGGCTGAACAGTTAATTGAAGCGAAGAAAATAAGGTTTGCCTTGTTTGCATGCATTCAATTTCTTCTAGAGTAGGAGGGGCGATTTTTAAAATGATATCCGCTTTATAAACTTCTTTGGCAGAGTATACAATTTCTGCACCAGCTTCACTGTAATCTGTATCTTCAAAATGGGCTGCGCTTCCAGCTCCTGTTTCTATTACAATACGATGTCCGTTATTTATAAGTAAAGCAACAGCGTCAGGAACTAATGGCACTCTGTTTTCTTGAAAGGCCATTTCTTTTGGAATACCAATGTATAACTTTCCTTTTTTTCTTGCTACTTCAAGCATTTCCTCTTGAGGTGCATAACCACCTTTTGTGAGAGAAAATAAAACATCTTTAGACATGACCATAATTTGCAAATATAAAATTAATAACTTGGACCGTGATATCGTGGCGCGTTACAATCATCAATGGATGATTTTTTGGGACGATACATAATTCCTATGCGTAATTCAAACGTTCTATTTGTATGCGTAACGTTATTTACTTTTAATTTCAAAACATCTGGGTTATAATGCATTTCGATAAATGGTTTGAATTTACCATAGGTTACAAATTCATAGCCAATAGCCACATCAGGAGTTACCGTTATTTTTCGAACAGATCCTGCAACAGCCGAATAAGCCGTAATGGTGCGAAGTAAATTATATTCTAATCTTGCACCCATCATTAAGTAAGGAGTGCCTCTATAACCTTCGTTAAAAATAATTTTAGCAAAGTTGTTCCATTGTAAGTTTGAATATTTATTTACTGTTCTACTGCCTCTTTCTGCTGGCCATGGAACAATTAAAGGACGTTCAACAGCTCCTTTATTACAATATTCAAATTCTGTTTGCCATCTAAAATGATCGTATTTAAGGAACTCAGCTACAATTCCTGCACTCCAGCTAAATCTTTCTGCCGAGCGATGCGAAGGAGCAGGTGAGGTATGCGCGAAAAAAAAACTATCAGTTGCTAAACTATTTACGTAATGGTGGCTAGACATTGTTCCACCCGCAAAAATTCCTATGCCTCTAAAAAATTGTGCATGAGAATGTAAGGCAATGACGAAAAAAGCTAAACTGATAATTGTTTTTTTTATCATGGTGTTTATGCGCTAATTGTTTCTATCGATGGATTCACTTTTTTTACTAAGCCTTGTAATACTTTACCAGGACCAACTTCAGTAAAATGTGTGGCGCCATCGGCAATCATTTGTGTAACTGTTTGCGTCCATTTGACAGGAGCGGTTAATTGTAAAATTAAATTTTTCTTTATCTCCTCAGGATTTGAAATAGCACTTGCTGTTACATTTTGGTAAACAGGACAAATAGGGTTATTAAATGTTGTATTATTAATAGCTGCTTCTAATTCAATACGTGCAGGCTCCATTAATGGTGAGTGAAAAGCACCACCAACAGGCAATACTAAGGCACGCTTAGCGCCAGCTGCTTTCAATTTTTCGCAAGCTATTGTGATGCCTTCAATAGATCCCGAAATAACTAATTGGCCTGGGCAATTGTAATTAGCTGCAACAACGATGTTTCCAGCATCAGTTATTTCTTTACAAATGGTTTCAATAATAGTGTCATCTAAATTTAATACAGCTGCCATAGTTGATGGTTGTAATTCGCAGGCTTTTTGCATGGCTTGAGCTCTTTTTGAAACTAAGGTTAAGGCACTTTCGAAACTTAATGTTTTGTTGGCTACTAAGGCCGAAAATTCACCTAATGAATGCCCTGCCACCATATCAGGAATAAAAGTTTCACCTAACGATAAAGCTAAAACAACAGAATGTAAAAACACGGCTGGTTGTGTCACATTTGTTTGTTTCAAGGCTTCATCGGTGCCAGAAAACATAATGTCTGTGATGTTAAATCCTAAAATATCGTTGGCTTGATGAAATAGTTTTTTAGCTATTTCAGAGTTTTCATATAAATCTTTACCCATTCCGGAAAATTGAGAACCCTGACCTGGAAATACGAATGCTTTTTTCATGAAATAAAATTGTTTTGTTTAGTTATAAAGATAGAGTAAAATTAGCAGAAATTATAAGGTATTCGGTTTGAGTTTTAATTAGTGTGCTGTTTAAAACATGCCTATTTAATTTCATGAGTTAATAATTAGTTTTTTTGAACTGATTTTAAGTTTAATAAATTCATAGGGTTTGGTGTAAACCCTGAAATGTTTTTATGCACTAATCGAATTGATTGATCGTAATAAAGAGGAACGATAGGAGCTTCTTCAATCAATAGCTGATCCATTTTTTGATATAAGGCATTCTTTGTTTCTCCAGCTTGTTCTTTTATAGCTAATTCGAATAAGTGATCGAATTCTGCGTTTTTAAAGTGTGTGAAATTAAATCCTAATGGCGCAAAGTTTTTACTGTAAAATAAACTCATGAAATTTTCTTCATCAGCATAATCTCCAACCCACGCTTTTTTATAAAAATTATATTCGCAGTTAGACACTGATTGTTTTAAAACAGAGGCTTTATCGACACTGATATTTATTTTGATATTATTTTCAGCTAATTGAGATTGAATAAATTCGGCTAATAATTGTCTAACTTTTTCTGGATTATACTCGTATCCTTTCACAATGTTTTGATTGTAAGAAGGCAATTGAACAGGTATAAATCCAGCAATAGCAGGAAATCCAATGTTGTTTCTGAAATACTTAATTAATTTCACACGATCAAACCCATAATTGATTGCTTTTCGAATGGCTTTTAATTTTAAGGGTGATGATTGAACAATAGGCATGTTTTCATCAATTAAAATGCCTAAATAATCTGTTTTTAAAAAGGCTTGTTTTTGCAAATTAAATTTGGCCGCATAGATTGATTTTAACTGTCCGTTTTTATCAAGCACTTCATTTATGTTAAAGGCATCAGCGCCACTTAACATATCGTATTTTCCATTTAATAATTCCATAAAGGCTGTTTCTCTATCTTTCACAAATGAAACGGTAACAGCATCTAAATAAGGCAATCGTTTTGTGCCTTCAAATTCAAAGTAATGGTCATTTTTAAGCATAACTAATTTTGTTCCTTCTTCCCACATCTTAAAAACAAAAGGTCCAGTTCCAACTGGATTTTTTCTAAAATCTCTGCCGTAAAATTCAATGGCTTCGGATGGTATAACAGAAAAGTACTTCATCGTTAAAATACTTAAGAATGGACTAAACGGCGCTTTTAATTGTATCCTAAACGTTGTATCATTTATGGCTAAGAAACCTTTGTAATGTGTTTTTTCACTCTTATCAATGTTATCTAAAAGAGTTAATGCACTGCTCACTTGTGTATCGTATAATCTATTAAAAGAAAACACAAAGTCTTGTGCTGAAATTTTTCTTCCTTTTTCATTTTTAAAACACGGATTATCATGAAAATACACATCATTTCTTAATGTAAATGTGTAAGTTAATCCATCCTCACTAATTGTCCAATATTTAGCAATACATGGTTTTACGTTTAAGGAATCATCCATCTGAACCAAACCATTAAATAATAAATTGATTGGCCAAATGATTTCAAGGTTACTTGCCATGGCAGGATCTAAACTCGTAATGCCGGCCATTTCGTTGTAATTAAAAACGCGTCTGTGTTCATCATGCTCTGCCTGATCCTTACAATTTGTAAGAATCATCATGGTTAAAAAACTAAATAGCAGTGTGTTTTTAATTGAAGAGAACATGTTTTTTAATGTTTATGAGTCATATCAATATTATGAATTATGCCTGAATATTTAAAAAAGTATTTAAACAGTTTTACACAATACGATGTCAATTCTGTTTTAATTTTATAATTTAACATGCTGTTATCAAATCCATTTAATTAAGGATTTAAACACAAAAAATAATTGTATCATAGATGGAATTTTCTTCTAAATTAATAGAACAAGCTGTTGGGCATTTTTCAGGTTTACCAGGCGTTGGTAAAAAGTCGGCGTTGCGTTATGTATTGCATTTAATTAAACAAGAAACACAAGATGTTTCTAATTTTGCTGATGTGATAAAAGCATTAAAAACAGATTTGAAATTTTGTGTCAAATGCCATACTATATCTGATCATGATGTGTGTTATGTTTGTTCAAATCCTTTACGTAATCATAGCTTAATTTGTGTGGTTCAGGATTATAGAGATGTGATGGCCATTGAAAATACGGGATTGTATAAAGGCGTTTATCATGTGCTTGGTGGTTTGATTTCACCCATGGAAGGCATTGGCCCAAGTAATTTAAATATAGATACCTTAATAGAAAAAGTAGCCAAGGAAGAGGTGAACGAAATTATATTAGCATTGAATGCAAATATGGAAGGCGAAACAACAAGCTTTTTTTTATTTAAGAAATTAGCGTCTTATAACGTCACATTATCAGCTATTGCGAGAGGGATTTCTGTTGGTGAGGAATTAGAATATACAGACGAAGTTACACTAGGTCGTTCTATCGTCAATAGAATTCCATATAACAATAGCTTGTCGCGTTAAAAAAATAATAAAAAATAAGCTTAACAGTTATATGTTAAGCTTATTTTAAAAAGTTAAGATGCTTTAATTATTTTCCTAGATCATCAAAGTTGATGTCTGCTCCTTTGTTTTCAGAATAATAGTCACCAGAACGTTCTTCTCTTTCTACAATAGGCGGTGCGTTTTCTTTAATAATGTCTACAGCTTCATTTAAACCTTCCATAAACTTTGCAAAATCTTCTTTATACAAAAATATTTTGTGTTTTTCGTAAGTAAACTTTCCATCTGTTCCAAAACGTTTTTTACTTTCTGTGATGGTTAAATAATAATCATTCCCTTTTGTTGATTTCACATCAAAAAAATAGGTGCGTTTTCCTGCTTTAACTGCTTTTGAAAACAAATCTTCTCGGTCATTTCTTTCAATCTCTTCTGACATAATTTTTAGGTATATAAGTACTTAACAAATATTTAAATTTTTTGTTTAATATTTGTCTAATGTTGAAAATTAGTTGATAATTAAAAATTGGCTTAAATTTTATTAGTAAGATAAAAAAAAGAAATGAT
>JBIISW010000177.1:0-4705 GCA_044340865.1 Bacteroidia bacterium
CTATAAGGAGAAACATCTGTTCCGCCACCTGCTAAACCAATCCTTAATGGAGCTTTACTTCTAATTATCATGTTATAAATCGTTTAATCTCTTTTTTATTTTTTTGTTGCAACCAATGCATATACCATTGGGATTTTTTTTTCAATATGTTTTATGCGGTATTTCTTTGGTTCAATTTCAATGGTATTCTCAAAACAATTATAAGGAGAATAATCGTATTCTTCCAACGCATTTAAAACTAATCCTTTTTTTAATAAGGCGTTGACCACTTCTGACATGGAGTGATTCCAATTGACAGAAGTCTGAACAATCGGAGCAGATTTGTCGGCATACGTTCCGTTTACAGTTTCTGTGTAAGCAACAGTATTAAAATAATCATAACCCACTTTTTCAAAAGCATCATCAAACATCCAAACAACAGGATGAAATTCAACAAATACAAATTGTCCATTTGGTTTTAAAAATTGAGAAACGATATTAGCCCATTTATCCATATCAGGCAACCAAGAAATTGTTCCATAACTTGTGAAAACGATATCAAACTGCTCATGTAAATAATTTGGTAAATCATATATGTTACAACACATAAATGTGGCTTGGCTATTTATTTGTTTTGCAATCTCATTTGCTTTTTCAATGGCCTTTTCTGATAAATCAATTCCAACAACACTGGCTCCCAATCGCTCTAAAGACATCGTATCTTGCCCAAAATGACATTGGAGATGCAAAACTCGTTTACCTTTAATATCACCAAGCAAATTTAGCTCAATTTCATTTAAAGAACTGTTGCCATTTAAAAATCCGGGCATATCATAAAAATCTGAGCCAACATGTACGTCAGTTTTTTTATTCCATGTTTCTTTATTTATCGCGATATAATTATGTTCAGACTTCATGATTTGTAAAAATAGCTTGATTTTATTTACGCCTTGAATTTAATCTTTTTACAGCAATTAATTGATCGTAATAGGTGCCTCGTTGTCTATGATAAACATAAATACTATAATCATTCTCCGTTTCCCAATGGTTTCCTTCTGTTAAAGTTTGATCGCCTCCTTTTTTATGATCTGATAAGAAGACATAGCTGTAATTATAATAACCTTGTTTTAAATATAATTTTCCTTCGTAACCTAACTTTTTATAATTATAACTGAGTCGATTGGTATGATTCGTTTTCCATTCCGTTAATTTTCCTAATACATAAAAATTACCTTCACTCTGAGCATTATCATAAGGAAAAAAGAAGTGCACCCAAGCGTAATCAGCTTCAATATCAGGATTTCCAACCATGTCTTTATTTTTAATTAAATAACTTCCATTGATATCATTATAGAAAGAATAATTTTTAAACGTTTTTAACTCATCTGTTTTTAATTCGATGTGATACTTTGAAACACTATCTCTATATATAAGATTTACTCTTTCTGTATAGGTTCTTAAAGAACGCGTGTCAAAAAATCTAAATTCATTTCCTCCATTAAAGGTTGATTTATCATCTAACGAATAAGTTAATTTTGTTGGTTCTACAAAGGTTGGTTTAATATCATTGATGGCATTATCCCATCGATTATTTTGCGTCATCACAATTTTTAAATCGGTAAATGGATTTGTTATTTCATATCCTGAGTTTACAAGTGAAAAATCAATATGTTGTTTTTCATATTGTTCATCATTCCCGATTGCTTGATTGAGGGTAGATAATACAGAAACTTTATTTTCATAAATCATAAAACGTTTAGTCAGTACTAGTTTTTCTTTATCATTATCTTGATAAACATAAACGATGTAATTTCCTGATTTAGTAAAATTAATATTAGCCTGTGGAAAGGTGATGGAATAATGCGTGTACTTTTGAATAGTATTTGTTGAAAACGAAAAGTTTAAAATATTTGCTTCAAAAAATCCATTTATAAATTCTGAAGGCATTAAGTTAGAAGGTTCCCAATTGGCTGTACAATGTTCGAAACTCATAGAGTAATTTTTTTTATCAAAATCCAAATCATCAAAACTTAATTCAAGCACATTACCACTATTTAATTCTAAAACAGCAGGATTCGCATCAAAGGAAGATTCATGAAGTTGAACAGATAAAATGGATGGTTGATAAGTCCAATCAGAATAATGCATAACGTTATCATTTACATAATCTGCTTGTGCCAATGTGTTAGATACAAATACAAAACATAAATATATTAGGTAATAGAATTTCATTGAAATAGTAAACGTATTTAAAATTAAAAAAGTATGTGAAACGTCTTATTGTTTGATCAAATCTCCTTTACCGATACGATTCAAATTAATTTGACTAGGATTTCCTTTATAATACACATTTCCATCTCGCGCTATTTGTACATCCATTAGACCATTTTCGGGGGCATTGACAAAAGAATTGCCAATGGTGGCAGTATACATGTAGGCATAATTTGAAATAAATAAACCATTGGCATATAAAAAATTTGTTCCGACACAACTACTTTCTAATTTAATGGTGTTTCCTGTTAAATAAATATCACCATTACCATGTGTGCTAACCTTAAGTTTATTCGTATTAACTTTCAACTTTAAATCTCCAGAATTACTTGTTCTAATAGACAATTCAGTTTGTGAAATTGTATTAATAGATTCTATTGTTCCAACGCCAGCGTTTTCAATATAATTAAAATACGGAGCATGAATAAACACTTTAATACTATGTTTATACCCTCTTACCCAATTACATTTATTGTCATTCTGTATCCGTAAGGTTTCTCCATCTACTTTTATTTTAATAAGGGATTGTAGATTTTGTCCAGCTTCTACTTCAACTTTAAAAACAGAATCTTGCGTGATATATACATCTATTTTATCTTCAACAAAAACAGATTTAAACGAATTCAGACTTCTTTCTTGAGTGATAATTTTTCCTGTTGATTTTATACAGTCGAAACAATTTTCTTTCTTACAAGAAAAGAACGCAAATCCTAAAACGATATATAAAAATACTTTAGTTTTCATTTGATTGTCTCTTTTTAAGTTTAAAACGATACCCAATTCCATAATCAAAATGAGATGCCACAGCCCAATGAGATTTTAATGTGAAATTAAACATGATTCCGTTATCACAAAAATACCTAATTCCAATTCTATGAAAAATAGGTCCATCTTCTTTTGGTTTTGAGATTGCATAGTAACCCATTTCTATTGGGAAACTGACTCTTCCGATATTGTAGGCATAACAAAGTTTTGGTCCTAACTGTAATAAATCAGTCCAACCATTTGATGGATTTCCGGAGGTTTCCAAATGATATTCATTTTGTGTATCATAACTAACATCAAAACCAAAACCAAACTTATGTTTGTTACTCCTGTTATAATAATAATTAACACCAAAAGTATTAGCTATATACTTTTGACCATTCGGTGGCTCATGTTCATTAAATCCAACAGCATCCCAAATCAAAATTTCATGCTTGTTTCCCCATACTTCAGTTGTATCCAATTTTACATTTTCAACAACTTCATTTTTTAATTTGAATGTCAAACCTAAATTTAATGAAACAACATTTAATCCTAAGTTCGGAACAGCTGCTCTGCCATTAGAGGCATGAGCAAATGAAAAGCCTGGTTCAAGTCTTAATTGCTTATTTAAATTAACATGCCAAAACCATTTCCATTGCACGTAAGTATTTAAACCACTACCAATAGCAATATTTTTTCTGTTAGTTTGAACATCATACTTTTTAGTCAAATAACAAGCACCCCACGTAATACGCATGTGTAAACGTGTTTTTTTTTGTGATTTATTGAGTGGGATATCAATAAATGGAGATAAACCAAAACAATATCCTAACTGTTTTGGATTGGCAAAATCAATAAAATTGAAACTTAAACCTACTTCAGGCATATTATTCTCTTTATGCCATTTCTTGTTACCATAAGTTGGTTTTACATAATCTAAACCAATACCAGTAATATAGCCCTTTACTAAATGCCCGATGGTACTTCGATGCTCTAATATAAAACCTTGGGTTGGCGCAACTTTAATATAATAATTTTTCGAACCAGTAAACCCATTTTGAGCATTTAGCAGGTAAACAGGCAATAATAATAAATATGTGAGAAGGTTTTTAAAAAACACAATTCAAATTTAATCAATGATTTTAATTAAAAAATTATTTTATCAATAAAATAAGCATAATTTAGCAGCCTGAAATAGAGTAAACATGAATACATAACATGAAATACTTTAACAAAATAAATAGTATAAAAAAAGTGAATACGATTAACTATTCTATAATTATAATTTAAAACTGAAAATTCGTTCTTTTATGTTAAACCGCCGCTACCTTCGAATAAAAACAATGCAACTCTTGTATTCTTATTACCAACAAGATAAGCCCAATGTTCTGTTTTACGAAAAAGAACTTTTTAAAAGTTTAGATAAAATTTACGATTTATATATTTATGTATTAGTATTATTTACAGACATTCATCATGTTGCACATCTAATTTCCGAAGAAAACAAAAACAAGCGTTTACCTACAAAAGAAGATTTAGAACCTAATGATCGTTTCTTAAAAAATTCAATTTTAGTTTCACTAGCAAATAGCCAAGACGTTAAAAAAGAAATTCTAAATAGAAAAATTTCGTGGCAAGAAGATTTTGATTTAGTGCGTAAATTATTTTTAGAACTAAGAGCCACAGATTTATATAAAAACTATATGTC
>JBIISW010000046.1:0-16056 GCA_044340865.1 Bacteroidia bacterium
CTTCCTTTTGTCCCAGTAATGTTGAAAGGAACTACGATTGGTGCTACAACTGACTTTGATGGCAATTATTCTATTACAACATCTAAATTAAGTGATTCTCTCATTTGTTCTTATGTTGGTTTCAAAAGGATGACGCGACCAATTAAAAGAGGTCAAACTCAACTAGTTAATTTTCCTTTAGTAGCCGAAGGTTATAATTTAGGAGAGGTTGTCATTAATCCAGGAGAAAATCCAGCACATCGAATTATTAGAAATGTGATAGCTAATAAGCCATTTAATAACAAAAGAAAATTAGAGGCGTATCAATATGAAAGTTATAATAAAGTTGAATTTGATTTAAGTAGAATTCCAAAAGAAATGCGAGAAAAAAAAATTTTCAAGCCTATTCAATTTGTTTTCGACAATGTTGATAGTATAAATTCAGGAGAAAAACCATCCTTACCAATTTTTATTACCGAATCACTTTCTGAATTGTATTATAGAAGTAATCCAAGTTTAAGAAAAGAAATTATCAAAGCAAGTAAGGTTACTGGGATTGAAAACACAAGTATTTCTGCTATTATGGGTGATATGTATCAGAATATTAATATTTATGATAATAATATCTTGGTATTTGGTAAAGATTTTGCAAGTCCTATTTCAGACAATGGACTGTTTTATTATAAATATTACTTAGAAGATAGTGTTTATATTGGAAACACTAGGTGTTATCACATTCGATTTAAATCAAAACGTCCTCAAGAGTTATGTTTTAGTGGAAATATGTGGATATCTGATTCTACATGGGCTGTTAAACGTTTAGAAATGAGCATTCCAAAAGGCGCGAATATTAATTTTATTAATAATGCTAATATCATCCAAGAGTTTACTAAAATAGATAGTACTTGGATGTTAAGTAAAGATAGATTAGTGATTGATTTTGCTATGAATGAAAAGCAAATAGGAGTGTATGGAAGAAAAACAACATCCTATAAAAATTTCACGATCAATCAACCCAAAGAAGTTAAATTCTATGAGTTTGGAGATAAAATTATTGTTGAAGATGATGCGTCAAAAAAAACAGATGAATTTTGGGACGCTAATAGGCATGATAGTTTGTCAATCCGAGAAAAGAAAATTTATCACATGATTGATACCATAAAAACATTACCAATTTATCGCACGTGGGTTGATGTTCTTACTATTTTTATTTCTGGGTATAAAAAGGTAAATAATTTTGAGATTGGACCTTATTTTAATTTATTAAGTTACAATAGAATTGAAGGTCCGCGCATCCGATTTGGAGGAAGGACAAGTAGTAAATTTAGTCGATGGTATGAGTTAAATGGCTATTTGGCATATGGATTTAAAGATGAAAAATATAAATACGGAATAGGTTTTAAATCATTTATCACGAAAACACCTCACCGTCAATTAGTCGGTATGAATTATAAAAGTGACTATGAAATTTTAGGACAAAGTCAGAATGGATTTTCTCAAGATAATTTATTTGCTTCGTTGTTCAGAACAAGTCCATTAACTAATTTAACGCGTGTGGATAATACCGAGGCTTGGTATCAAAGAGAATGGATGGAGGGATTAACATCGAAGGTTTCTTTAGTTGGACGCACCATTACGCCATTGATATTAAACGCATACCAATACTATAAAAGGGATGGCAGTATCGCCTCTAAAGAAAATATAAGAAATACAGAGGCTCGGTTAAACGTTAGATTTGCTTATAAAGAAAAGTTTTTGAATGGAGATTTTTCACGCATTAGCTTAGGAACCAAATGGCCTGTCATTCAGTTAAATTATGCTAAATCACTTCAAAATGCTTTTCAAGGTGAGTATGATTATCAAAAGGTTGCATTAAATTTGAGTGATCGAGTAAGATTAGTTTCTTTACTTGGCTATACGGATTACACACTTGAAGCAGGGCAAATATTTGGAACACTACCATACCCTTTAATGGAATTACATGGAGGTAACGAAACATATGTTTATGATTATATGGCTTATAATATGATGAAATATTACGAATTTGCAAGTGATAGATATGCCTCGATAGGCGTCTTCCATCATTTTGAAGGATTACTCTTTAATAAAATTCCTTTAGTTAAAAAATTAAAGTGGCGCGAAGTTGTAACTTGTAAGGCATTATGGGGAAGTGTAAATGAAAAAAATAAGAAAACAATATTATTTCCAAGTACATTGAGTGCATTAGGAAATGAGCCTTATGTAGAAGTAAGTGCAGGTATTGAAAATATTTTTAAATTATTTAGGGTGGATGCCTTATGGCGTTCAACTTATTTGAAACCTCGAGCAATTGATAATTTTGGAGTTAAAGTTGGCTTTCAACTCGCGTTTTAAAGATGATATTAAGATCTGAAAATTTAGTTAAAAAATATAAGAACAGAACTGTTGCAAACAACGTCAGTGTTCAAGTGCAACAAGGTGAGATTGTCGGTTTACTTGGCCCAAATGGGGCTGGAAAAACGACATCTTTTTATATGATCGTTGGAATGGTAAAGCCGAATTCAGGAAAAATATTTTTAGATGATAAAGATATTACGAATGAACCAATGTATAAACGCGCTCAACTCGGTGTTGGTTATTTACCTCAAGAAGCTTCCGTGTTTAGAAAATTAAGTATTGAAGATAATTTACGTGCTGTTTTAGAAATGACAAAGCTTACTAAAAAAGAGCAAGAATTAAAAGTTGAAAGTTTATTAGACGAATTTGCTTTGCACCATGTTCGTAAAAATTTAGGTGATCAACTTTCAGGAGGCGAACGCCGTAGGACTGAAATTGCTAGGGCTTTAGCCACTGATCCCAAATTTATTTTATTAGACGAACCCTTTGCTGGTGTAGATCCAATTGCAGTTGAAGATATTCAAAGTGTAATTAGAAAATTAAAAGATAAAAATATTGGCATCTTAATAACGGATCATAACGTGCATGAAACATTAAACATTACAGATAGAACCTATTTACTTTATGCTGGAGAGGTCATTAAATCAGGTTCTGCCGAAGACTTAGCAAATGATGAAATGGTAAGAAGAGTTTATTTAGGAAGTAATTTTGAATTGAGAAAATAATAAGTGAACCAAGCAAATCATAAATCATTAGATGAAGTCAATGCTTCAGTAAACACGTCTAATAGAGGTGGATTTAAAAAACTATTAGCTTTTATTGGACCTGCTTATATGATTAGTGTAGGCTACATGGATCCAGGTAATTGGGCTACCGATATTGAAGGTGGAAGCAAATTTGGTTATAGTTTAATTTGGGTTTTAGTGATGAGTAATATTATTGCTTTATTACTACAAAGTCATTGTATACGTTTAGGAATTGTTGCAGGTAAAGATTTAGCGCAAGCTTCTAAAAATCATTATTCTAAATTCATCAATATTTTTCTCTACATCCTTGCCGAAATTGCTATTGCAGCTTGCGATTTGGCTGAAGTGATTGGTATGGCTATTGGTATTCATTTATTATTTCCTTCTATTAGTATACTTGGTGGAGTTTGTATTACAGTGCTTGATAGTTTTGTTTTACTGTTTTTATTGAATGCAGGAATTAGAAAATTAGAAGCGTTTATTATTTCATTGGTTGCAATTATAGGCGTTTCATTTTTTATTCAATTAGTAATAGCAAAACCTGATATGATTGAAATATCAAAAGGATTGATACCTGGATTTACTAATGAAAATGCCTTGTATATTGCCATTGGAATAATTGGTGCAACTGTTATGCCACATAATTTATATTTACATTCTTCTTTGGTGCAAACTCGAAAGTTCGAAAGAACGCCTATTGAAATAAGAAAGGCGATAAAATTTAATTTAATAGATAGTGCCGTTGCATTAAACTTAGCACTGTTTGTAAACGCTGCTATATTAGTTATTGCAGCTACTACGTTTTTTAATACCGGTATCGAAGTTACTGAAATACAGGATGCTCATAAAATGATGGCTCCCATGTTAGGAAGTACTTTAGCGCCTTTATTATTTGCTATTGCATTAATTGCGGCTGGGCAAAGCTCAACTATCACGGGTACTTTAGCTGGTCAGGTTATCATGGAAGGTTATTTAAATTTGCGATTACAACCTTGGATTAGAAGATTAGCAACGCGTTTAATAGCGATTGTTCCAGCGTTTTTAGTGATTTATTATTTGGGTGAAGAGAAAACAGGCGATTTATTAGTCATGAGTCAAGTTATTTTAAGTTTACAATTAGGCTTTGCTATCATTCCATTAATACATTTTGTAAGTAATAAAAAAATGATGGGAGAGTTTGTTATTCCATTTTGGCAAAAAGTAGCCTCATGGATTTCTGTTTCTGTTATTGTATTTCTTAATTGCCAAATGTTATTTCAAAAAACAAAGGAATGGATTGAAAACTCTTCTTACTCTGGATTAATTGCTGTTACAGTAATTCCACTGATGTTATTTTGCTTTGCAATTTTATTATATATCGTTTTCGAACCAATTTTTAAAAATAAAGAACGTATAGAAAAAAATAATTTTCATGGTGAAATACAAAAAATACATTTTGATGAGCCTAAAACCTACTCAAAAATTTCAATTGCTGTCGATTTTAGCTCAAGTGATAATAAAGCCATTAATAAAGCCATTCAACTTGGAGGCAAAGAAACAACCTACATTTTAATTCATGTTTTAGAAAGTGCCAGCGCTGTGATCTATGGTGAAGAAACAAATGATGACGAACGTAATCAAGATACCCAACATTTAGTGGCCTATAAAAATCAGCTAAATGAAAAAGGTTTTGAGTGTGAATTTAAATTAGGTTTTGGTAATCCAAAATCAGTTATTCCTAAGTTGGTTTCAGACACTGATTTACTAGTTATGGGTACACATGGCCATACTGCTCTAAAAGACATACTATTTGGAACAACGGTTGAGCGTGTTAGACATAACATTTCAATACCTTTAGTATTAGTATAATAGCTTATAATTTTGATAGTGTGAAAGATTTTACACCCTTTCTAATCAGAAATATTTTCAGTTATTTTTTTAAAAAACTTTAAGTGGGAGAAAAATTCTTTAGCAATAATTCTAATAAGTGTATAAGTTGGAATGGCTATTACCATACCCATTACACCTCCTAAAACTGATGCCATTAAAACAACTAAAAATAGTTCAAGTGGATGGGCTTTTACTGAGTTTGCGAAAATTGTTGGTTGAACAATTAAAGCGTCGATTAAGTTTGTACTAATTAGTATGATAATTATTTTTAAAATGGTAGATGATATTAATTCGTATTGATTATACTCAATACAACCACTAATTCCTAATAACATTGCAAAACCAAGTGTAATGATTGGTCCAATATATGGAATAACGTTCATGATTCCTGCTAAGCAACCAATGACTAAGGCATTTTTTATTCCGAAAATCCACATGAAAATGGTAACGGTTAGACTAACAAAAGCAATATCTAAAAATAGTCCAACAAAATAATGACTCAACATTTTTTTTGATGTTTTAAGAATATCATGCATTTCTTTTTCAAAAGCGGATGGGGTAATGAGTAGGAGTGATTTAACAACTAATTTCTCGTCTTTAAGAAAAAAGAAGGTAATAAATAGAATAGAAAATAGTCCACCAAGAAGTGTTGCAGTATACGACAATGTGTTGTTTAATACAAAGGATACATTTTCGAAATTTAAAAATTTACCAATTTGTAAACTTATGCCATTAAGTATTTGTTCTTCACTACCAAGATACACCATGTATTTATTAAGGTCTGGATAATAATGGGTGATGTTATGAAGCACATCTTTCAAGTTTGAATCTGATAAAAAACTAACTTGTGAAATAAGTGGCGGTAAAAAAGTCATTGCACCAATATAAAGTAAACTAAAAAAAAGACAAAGTGTAAGAATGGCCGCAACACTGGTATTAACTTTTAAATTTCTGATTTTTATTTTTGTAATCAGATTCATGATTGGCATACCAAGGAGTGCTAATATGGATGAAATGACTAAATAGATAAATACATTTGTAAAAACAAAAATAAATCCGACAGCGACTAAGACTGTTAAGATTGGTATTACATATTTTTTTATTTCCATTGGTTAATTGGATTTTGGTTTTTTAAAATAATCCATAATCAAAATGGGTATCAGCATTAAACTTAACCCATATAAAGTATCCTCTAAAGGTATTGTAAATAGACGTAAGTTCATGTTTTCATTATTATTGTATATCACAACTGGTAATGCGGTTAATAGGCCGTTACAAATCAAAAATGGGATAAGTGAAATAAAATAAGCTAAAAAAAATCGTCCTAAATTATCTGACTTATAAATAAAAGCTGCAAATAAAAGCATGATTAAACAAATAGATGCATTCACAAGTGTGTAAGTTTTATCATGAAATAAAATAATCAAAACGAGACAAATTACCGATATGACAACGCTGTATGGTTTCCCACAACCGATCACGTCTCTTTTTGTATAACCATTTACAACCTCATAAATAAATATACAAGCGTAGGGAACAGTTATAAAAAATAGTATTTCTTCGATCGGAAGATTGAATATATATATACCTATGATGTAAGTAGGATTAAAACTCCAAACACCAAGTTTCGTGAATAAAATATCCCAAATAATAAAGAATGCTGCACTTATAAGGATTCCAATAAATAATGGTTTCCAAAGTTTATAGTAAGCTATTTTTTTATCAAAGCTAAGGATGAAAGGAAAAAAAATACATGCTAAATTTAAAATTAGGTAAGTATAATGAGTATCCATAATCTAATTAATTAAGCTAGTAAAATTTAATTTCCTTTAAAATATTTGAAAGGAACAATGAGCATACCAAAATTTTCGCTATCGTATTTTCCAATATTTTTATGATGAATTTTATGCGCTCTTTTTATGCCTTTTACATACCAATTATTTGATTTAGAAAACCATTTAAATCGCTGATGAATAACAACCTCATGAACTATAAAATAAGCAATGCCATAGGCTAAGATACCAATACCAATGTAAAATTTAAAATCAAACCCATTCATAGAACCAAACATGATTCCTAGCCAACTTGGAATAGCGTAAATTAAAAAAAACACATCGTTCTTTTCAAAGAAACCATGGTTGCTTTGATCATGATGATCTCTGTGAAAATGCCACATGGTTCCATGCATAATAAATTTATGTGTAAACCAAGCTGCAAATTCCATTCCAAAAAAGGCAATTGCTACTAGTATAAAATTTTGTCCCATAATATGAATACAATCGAAAATTAGTTTTGTTTAAACAGTATTTAAAATTACAAAAAATAACAGTTGTATGATATAAAATCCTTTTGCAGTGTAATTAACTGAATTTATAAGTGTTTTTTGAAATAGTAGATTTAAACCAATTGAAATTAAAAACCATGCTACGTAATTTTGAATTGGAATTTGATTATTTTCCCAATACCAAAAATCATACTTTGAAGCAATGTGCTCAATAAAAAAATCGATAAAAGTCATTAAAAATGAGCTAAATAGAACATTCACTATTCTATTTTTAAATTTGCAAAATTGTGAAGTGCCGTAAAGTAAAATAGCCCAATTGAATCCTATGAGGATTGGCACAGAAAACAAACTAAAACCAAATGCTTCCCCGTATTGATAATTGCCAAAAATAATCCCAGTTTTTACACCAATAACTTCAATTAAAAATCCAATCAGTGCAATACTCATGAGGATAATGTATAATTTTTTATTTTTTTCTGCTGCTAATAAAACTAAACATATTGATAACAATAAATTAACAGGACTCAACGATTTAAAGGTATCAGGTAGTGTCAAAAACCCTATAATTCCTACTAAATGAAAGATACCAATGATAAGTAATGAAATATTTTTTTTAATCAAATTCATGCCTACTAAAGTAGTTAAAAATACATTTAAAATAATGTTTAATGAGTATATTTGATTATTCATTTTTTGAATTTTTAGAGCGTATGCAAAAGCAAAAAACACCATATATCAATAGAGAAATTAGCTGGCTTTCTTTCAATGAAAGAGTTTTACAAGAAGCTGCAGATGTATCAACACCATTGATAGAACGTTTAAAATTTTTAGGAATTTTTAGCAATAATCGGGATGAGTTTTATCGGGTTCGTGTTGCTACGATTAATCGCTTAACAAAGTTAGGCAAAAAAGCTATTTCAGTATATGGCGACGACCCGAAAGAATTATTGGTTAAACTACAACGTAAGGTTATTGAACAGCAAAAGAGTTTTGAAGAAATTTATCAAGACTTATTGATTCAGTTGGCTAAACAAAATGTGTTTATTATAAATGAAAAACAGTTAAGTCTTAACCAGCAGCAATACGTTAAAACTTATTTCCATGACGAGGTAGTATCAACGTTATTTCCAATTTTAGTTGATGAGCATAAGTCTTTTCCATACATGAAAGATAAATCCGGATATTTATTTGTTCGTTTGATTGCCAACTCACCACGAAAGAAAAATAAATATGCACTTATTGAAATCCCTGCTAACTCTACAAGTCGCTTCGTTATTCTTCCTGCTGAAAAGAATAAACAATACATCATTCTTTTAGATGATGTTATTCGTTTTAACGTAAATGAAATGTTTTCCGTTTTTGGCTACACGACCAAGGAAGCTATAAATATTAAATTGACTCGAGATGCAGAATTAGATATTGATCAAGATGTAAGTAAAAGTATGCTTGAAAAAATATCAAAAGGTGTTAAGGATCGTAAGAAAGGTCAGCCTGTTCGTTTTGTTTATGATAGTACAATGAGCAAAGAGATGCTTAGCTTTATTATGAAAAAATTAGGAATGGATAAAAAAGATAATGCTATTCCCGGCGGACGTTACCATAACTTTAAAGATTTTATAAAATTTCCTACTATTGGTGATAAGAAATTAGTTTATAATCATCCTCATCCTTTAAATCATAAATATTTACTCAATACAGATCAAACTATTTTAAGCGTAGTTAAAGAAAAAGATATCTTATTGCATTACCCTTATCATTCTTTTAATCATATTATTACTTTATTAAGAGAAGCTTCACTCGACCCAACCGTCGAATCCATCAAAATTACTTTTTATCGTGTTGCCGATTCTTCAAAAATTGCAAATGCCTTAATTAATGCTATTAAAAATGGGAAAAAAGTAACTGTTCTTGTTGAGTTACAAGCACGCTTTGATGAATCAAATAATATTTATTGGGCCAACAAATTGCAGGAAGAAGGAGCAACTGTGATTTACGGAGTTCCTGGACTAAAAGTACACAGTAAATTATTTTTGATTACAACTAAAGTAAATGGCAAAGAAGTTAAGTATGCTCACATTGGAACGGGTAACTTCAACGAAAAGACAGCCCGTATTTATACCGATTTCAGTTTACTTACTGCTGATAAAAACATTACTGATGAAATTTCAAAAGTATTTGATTTTTATTCGAACAACTTTAAAACCGGAGAATACAAGCATTTAGCTGTGGCGCCATTTTTTATGCGCCAAACTTTTGTGAATTTAATTGATAAAGAAATAAGCAATGCGAATGCAGGAAAAATGGCTTATATGATTTTAAAGATGAATAGTTTGGTGGATAAGGATATGATTGCTAAACTGTATGAAGCATCACAAGCTGGCGTAAAAATTACATTGATAGTAAGAGGGATTTGTTCTTTAGTTACTGAAATTCAAGGATTCAGTGATAATATCAAGGCTTACAGTATTGTAGATAAATATTTAGAACATGCGCGTGTATTTATTTTTGCAAATAGTGGAAACGAAAAAATGTATATCACTTCAGCTGATTGGATGAGCAGAAATTTAGATAGCAGGAGTGAAGTAGCAGTTCCTATTTTATCTTCTGAAGTAAAACAACAGATTAAAGACATTATTAATATTCAATTATCTGGCAACACAAAAGTTCGTATACTGGATAGGCTACAACAAAATATTTATGTGAAAGCGAAACCGGGACAGAAAAAAATTCGTGTACAAGATGAAATATATAATTATCTAAAACAAGATAAAGAAGTATATTTAAAATCAATTGGAAAAAAGTAAATGAACACTATGATTTTTGCAGCAATAGATATTGGAAGTAATGCCATGCGATTATTATTTTGCAGAGCTTATGAAGTGAATGGGAAACCACATTTTTCAAAGGAAGAATTGATACGTGTGCCGATTCGCTTAGGTGAAGATGTTTTTTTGAATGGAAAAATTTCAGGAAAAAAAATTGAGAAACTTACAACTGCAATGATAGCATTTCAAAAATTGATAGCAGTATATGAAGTAGATGCTTTTAGAGTTGTTGCAACCAGTGCGATGAGAGATGCTTCAAACAGTAAAGAAGTGATTGAACATATAGAAAAAGAAAGTGGATTAAAAATAGAAATTATTGACGGTAAATTAGAAGCTCAATTAGTTTTTTCAAATCATATTGAAGAAATGCTCAATCCGAAACACGCTTATATGTATATTGATGTGGGTGGTGGAAGCACAGAATTAACGTTGTATCACAATCAAAAAGTAATTGCATCTAAATCATTCAATATTGGTACTGTTCGTATGCTTTTAAATAAAGTAGAAAAAGATGAGTGGGATTACATGAAGGATTGGATTAAGAAAACAACCTTGGGTATTCATCCTATTCATGCCATTGGTTCAGGTGGAAACATCAATAAGATTTACAAAATGACTAAAAAGGAAAACAATAATATTAGTTATAGTAAATTAAAAGGAATATATGAAATGCTTAATTCATATACTTATAACGAGCGCGTGGAAGTGTTGAGTTTAAAGCCTGATAGGGCAGATGTAATTGTACATGCAGCAAAAATATTTATTACAATTATGAAAACTGCTGAAATGGAAACTATTTTTGTTCCTCAAATTGGTCTGTCGGATGGTATTGTGCATGACTTGTACGAAAAACAAAACAAATAATTAACAGAATTATAATACAATGCGAGTATTTAGCATAGCAATGAGTTGTTTTATAGTATTAAACGCATTTGTTTTACAATCAGACGTTGCTTTTAAAACAATTCTTGTTAACGATAAATCTGCCCATATTAAGATTGATGATTTTGGTAACACATATGTCATTACTAAAACTGAAATTTTGAAATACACTATTAATGGACTATTCGTGAAGTCTTTTAGTGCAAAACGATACGGAAGTATTGATTTTGTTGATGTTACGAATCCTTTAAAAATTTTAGTTTATTATAAAGATTTTCAACAAATTTTATTTTTAGACAATCAACTTACTGCTAGTAGTAATATGATTTCACTAGAGAATTTAGGCTTAGAGCAAACGAGTTTAGTGTGTAATTCGGTGAACAATAGTTTTTGGTTGTTTGATAAACAGAATAATTCATTACTGCGATTTAATGAAAAATCTAATCTGCTCGTTAAAATTGATAATTTAAAGCGTGTTTTAGATATGGATTTAAAGCCTAATTTTTTGAAAGAAAAAAACAACTATTTGTATTTAAATTGTCCAGATGAAGGCATTTTAGTTTTTGATATGTATGGTTCATTCTTAAAAACTATTCCAATTAAAAGACTCATCGAGTTTGATGTTCAAAATGAGAATATTATTTATTTTAAAGATAATAACTTGAATGAATACAAAACAAAAACATTTTCAACTAACTATAAATTTTTCAAAGATTCATTACTTAAGACAGTATATTGGCAAGGAAATTATTTTTATAAAGTATACCAAGATTCTGTAACTCAAGTATTAAACAGAGATTAGCAATTAATTGATTTATGTAAAACAAAAAAGGCTGTTTGAAATTTCAAACAGCCTTTTTTTATTTCTTAAAAGAGTGATAATTAAGCTACTCCAGTTTTTCTAACGCCAGCTGTTTTCTTAACACCTGTACTTGTTTTTGCTTTAGTTGTGTCTTTAGTTGCTGTTTTTTTAACTGTTGCTTTTTTCTCAGTAGCAGCTTTTACAATTTTTTCAGTTGCTTCATCTTTACCTGCTGTAGCCTCCTTTATTTTAAGATTTCCTGTTGATTGCAATCCATTATACCATGTAAATAATTTTTTCATATTACTTGTATAGACGCGTTCTTTATCATAGTCTGGTAACACAGACTCAAAATAAGACGCAACTGCTTTATCATCCGATTTGGAGTCTAAACAAGGGCCGCCATTTTCTTTATCAAAGATTGATTTCATGATTTCAGCAACTGGCTTATCTTCTCCCGTTGTAAACATACTGATATCTTCTAATGAACTTACTTTTGCGGTTGAACTAATTGATGTGCGTTTTTTATCTGTTAATCCTTCAACTATAATTCCGTTTTTTGATTGAGCCACTACCTTATATAATCCAGATTGGCCACTAATTGCAATAATTCCTGTTAAATCGATCATGTTTTTTCTAAAAATTTATAAAACAAAATTAATAAAATTTTGGGTATTCACAAATTCTGTTTTTCTAATACTCATATTTAAAAGCTGTTTATCAACAAAAATCTGATGATAAATTTAATTTATTTTTTCCTGCGTACTATTTTAATTCGGCAATAGTAATGTTTTCAATCAAACACAGACAAAATGGACAAAAACCCCTCAGCTTCATAATAAAAAAAATTATCCGTCAAAATCTATTTATAGATATTTTTCAATAATTTTAATAATTCCATTTTTATCCTTTGTTTATTGGTCTTTTAAGCACTTTTAACTTTTTCTACACATTTCATAATGTTAAAAAAACCCCCTTAATGTTAATTTCATTTTTAAAAAATGCAATCATTTTTAATGATGTTTGTAAAAACAAATACTAAAGTTATTTGTAGGTATAATTAGAAATAAACAATTTAAAAGAAATAATATATGAACGAACCAATACTTGCAGAAAATAAAGATCGTTTTGTGATTTTTCCTATAAAACACAATGATATTTGGGAATTCTATAAAAAATCAGAAGCAAGTTTTTGGACTGCTGAAGAGATTGATTTATCAAATGATAATGCAGATTGGGATAATAAATTAAATGACAATGAGCGTCATTTTGTAAAGCATGTTTTAGCATTCTTTGCAGCAAGTGATGGTATTGTCAACGAAAATTTGGCTATCAATTTCTTAAATGAAGTTCAATATCCTGAAGCACGTTTCTTTTATGGTTTTCAGGTGATGATGGAAAACATTCACTCAGAAACTTACTCTTTGTTAATTGATACGTATATTAAAGATCCCGCTGAAAAAGATAAATTATTACATGCCGTAGAAACAGTTCCTTGTGTTGGCAAAAAAGCTGAATGGGCATTAACATGGATTCAAAATGGAACATTTGCAGAGCGCTTAATTGCTTTTGCAGCCGTAGAAGGGATATTTTTCTCAGGTTCGTTTTGTTCTATTTTTTGGTTAAAAAAACGTGGTTTAATGCCAGGTTTGAGTTTTAGTAATGAATTAATCTCTCGAGATGAAGGTTTGCATTGCGATTTTGCATGTATGTTATATGCTGATCACATTAAGTATAAATTACCAAAAGAACAGGTAATTAAAATTATCACTGACGCTGTTGTGATTGAAAAAGAATTTGTATCTGATGCTATTCCTGTTCGTTTAATTGGAATGAATGCTGATTTAATGTGTCAATACATTGAGTTTTGCGCAGATCGTTTATTATTGGCATTAGGATGCGACAAATTTTATAACGCGTCTAATCCGTTTGATTTTATGGAAATGATTTCTCTACAAGGCAAAACAAATTTCTTTGAAAAGCGTGTAGCTGAATACCAAAAATCAGGCGTTATGAATAATAAGGAAGAAAATAACGTATTTAATCTGGATGAAGATTTTTAGATAAAATCGTTCATCGGCAAAATCCCTAAATTGAACTGTAAAATATCAGTGCAACGAGTTAAAAAACTTGTATGGGAAAACTAGCCTCCAGAAATACGTTCATTAAATGTTAAATTTTTGTTGAATCGCTTGAAGCCTTGAAAACAAAGAGAAAAAATAATTAACCACCACTTTGTTGAAAACCAAATGTGGCAAACAAAAAAAAAGAAGAATATAGTTATAACTTGTTATAGCGAAAATGATACTCAAAAACTAAACTAAAACTACTAAAAACTAAAGGCGATGTTTGTAATTAAAAGAGATGGTACTCAAGAATCTGTGAAATTTGATAAAATCACAGCGCGTGTTCAAAAGCTTAGCTACGGCTTAGATCCAGCTTTTGTTGATCCTATTCAAGTAGCTAAAAAAGTAATTGATGGTGTTTACGATGGTGTAAGCACAGTTGATTTAGATAATCTTGCCGCAGAAACTGCCGCATCATTAACTACAAAGCATCCTGATTATGCTCAATTAGCATCACGTATTGCTGTAAGTAATTTGCATAAAAATACAATCAAATCATTCTCAAAAACAATTGAGATTTTATTTAATTATGTTGATCCAAAAACAAATCAAAAAGCATCTTTAATTGCCGAAGATGTTTATGAAATTGTTATGAAGAACGCACAGTTATTAGATTCATCTATTATTTATGATAGAGATTTTGGTTATGATTATTTTGGTTTTAAAACCTTAGAGCGTTCTTATTTATTAAGAACGCATGGTAAGGTTACCGAGCGTCCACAACACATGTTGATGCGTGTGTCTATCGGTATACATAAAGAAGACATTGCAGCAGCCATCGAAACATATAATTTAATGAGTGAGCGTTGGTTTACACACGCAACGCCAACATTATTTAACGCAGGTACTCCAAAACCACAGATGAGTTCTTGCTTTTTATTACAAGCAAAAGAAGATAGTATTGATGGAATTTACGACACATTAAAACAATGTGCTCGTATTTCTCAATCAGCTGGTGGTATTGGTTTAGCAATTCATAAAGTGCGCGCAACTGGTTCTTATATTAAAGGCACTAACGGTACATCAAATGGTATTTTACCAATGCTTAAAGTATTTAACGAAACAGCTCGTTACGTTGATCAAGGTGGTGGAAAACGTAAAGGTTCAATCGCTGTTTATTTAGAGCCTTGGCATGCAGATATTTATCAGTTTTTAGATATTCGTAAAAATCATGGTAAAGAAGAAATGCGTGCACGTGATTTATTTACAGCGTTATGGATTCCTGATTTGTTTATGAAGCGTGTAGAAGCAGAAGCGATGTGGAGTTTAATGTGTCCTAACGAATGCCCTGGTTTATACTTATGTCATGGTGCAGAGTTTGAAGCATTGTATACTAAATACGAAGCAGAAGGCAAGTTTCGTAAACAAATTCCAGCTCGCGAATTATGGGCTGCTATCATTGATTCGCAAATTGAGACAGGAAATCCTTACATGTTATTTAAAGATGCGTGTAATTTAAAATCAAATCAATCTCATTTAGGCACCATTCAATCTTCTAACTTATGTACCGAGATTGTTGAATATACGAGCCCGGATGAAGTAGCGGTTTGTAATTTAGCATCTATTGCATTGCCTCGTTTTGTTGATGAAAAAACAGGAACGTTTGATCACCAACGTTTATTTGATGTCACATATATCATCACTAAAAATTTAAATAAAGTTATTGACCGTAATTACTACCCAATTCCTGAAGCACGTAATTCTAACATGCGTCACCGTCCAATTGGTTTAGGTGTTCAAGGTTTAGCTGATGCATTTATTTTAATGCGTTACCCTTTTGAAAGCGAAGAAGCTAAAAAATTAAATGCTGAAATTTTTGAAACGATTTATTACGCTTCAATGACAGCTAGTAAAGATTTAGCAATGGTTGATGGCGCTTACGAATCGTATCCAGGTTCACCATTATCAAAAGGCATTATGCAATTTGATATGTGGGGTGTAACACCAAGCCCACGTTGGGAATGGAACATATTAAAAGAAGAAGTTGCAAAATACGGAGTGCGTAACTCATTGTTATTAGCACCAATGCCAACAGCATCTACTTCTCAAATTTTAGGTAACAACGAATGTTTTGAGCCATACACATCTAACATTTATAGCCGTAGAGTTTTAAGTGGTGAGTTTGCTGTTGTAAACAAACATTTGTTGCGCGACTTAGTAAAATTAG
>JBIISW010000178.1:0-4642 GCA_044340865.1 Bacteroidia bacterium
ATTCATAGCCCAAAAACCATTGGTTAAATAATCTTTTTCAACGGTGCTATGATAAGCAATAGCTGAATAACCACAATGGTGGTTGGTTAAGATTAAACCTTGATTAGAAATAATTTCAGCTGTACACCCACCACCAAATTGAACAATTGCATCCTTTAAACTCGATTTATTAATGCTGTAAATTTGTTCAGCCGTTAATTTTAAACCATTTTTTTTCATGTCTTTAATATTCATCGCATTTAAAAGTTGTGGCAACCACATCCCTTCATCAGCTTTAGAAATTAAAGAAATTGTCATAGTAAATATTAGAATTAGGTGTTTCATTTTTATTATAATTTGATTGAAAATTAGATTCTGTTTTAAAAAAATATTTGATTGGTTTTTGAAAAGTAAGGCTAGGTAATACTTACATACTTCTAATGACTTCTTTTACAATAAAGCTCATGTTAGGTTCAGCAGCAGCAGCAACGTGTTGAACTTCTTCATGGGTAATTTCAATAATTTTACCTTCAACACCTAAGTCGGTTATGATGCTGATTCCAAAAACTCGCATACCGCCGTGTTTAGCAACAATAACTTCTGGCACCGTACTCATTCCAACTGCATCAGCACCCATTCTTGAAATGTAACGATATTCGGCAGGTGTTTCAAAACATGGGCCAGTTAAGCCAGCGTATATTCCTTGACTTACTTTAATGTTATTTGATTTTGCTATCTCTACTGCCTTTGCAATTAATTTTTTATCATAGGCTTCACTCATATCTGGAAAACGAGGACCTAATTCTGATATGTTTTTTCCAATTAACGGATTGGTTGGAAATAAATTGATATGATCATTGATAATCATGATTTCACCAATCTCAAAATTAGGATTCATTCCACCACTGGCATTAGACACGCACACTGTATGTATACCTAAGGCTTTCATAACTCTAACAGGAAAGGTAATCTGATGCATGTCATATCCTTCATAAAAATGAAAACGACCTTGCATAGCCATTACTTTTTTACCACCTAATTCTCCGAAAATTAATTTCCCGCTGTGTCCTTCAACTGTACTTACAGGGAAATTTGGAATTTCTTCATAAGGAATAATATATTCAGCATGTATTTCGTTTACTAATCCGCCTAATCCAGTTCCTAATATAATACCTACTTCAGGTTTGAAGTGATTTGTTTTTTCAAGAATATTTTTTGTGGTAAAATTTATTTGCTCTAGCATAATTTAAAATGGTATTGTTAAAGTCCTCTGTTTTATCTTTAAAATCAATTTCTATCGGTAAAACGTATAAAGGTAATGTATTTGTTATATCTTCCAAATCACTTCCTTTCAATCGCATGGCATCTTTTTCAGTGGTTACGATAATTTTGTTCCCACCTTCAAATAAATCGAGTGCATCTCTGATTTCTGCGATATTTTGCAAGGTAAATTCATGATGATCTGGAAATTGAATATGTTTTACTTCCGAAGCATATTCTTTCAGATAAGTAAGCATTGGTTTTGGATTTCCAATGCCTGTAAATAAAACTACTCGAAATCGAAATAAATCGTTTAACGTACTAATAGTTTCTTTGTTATTTTGAAAACCATATAGTTCGCCATATTTTAACCAAGAAAAAAAGAGCGTTTGATGTGCTAAGGGTTTAATGTCTTTTATAACGTGTCTGATATCTACTGCTGACGCGTTTTCAGGAGTTTTACTTACAATGATGATATCAGCTCTCGAAATTCCTTTTTTCGATTCCCTTAAATATCCTGCAGGCATAAGAGTGTCTTGAAAATACAAATTGGAGTATTCGCTAATCACGATGTTTAATTCGCATTTAAGATAACGGTGTTGAAATGCGTCATCTAAGATAACTAATTTTGGAGGTTGAGAAAGTTCTTGTAATTTTTTTATACCATGTCTTCTGTTTGCATCAACGGCAACAAGCAATTCAGGATTTTTTATTTTATATTGTAACGGCTCGTCTCCGATTTCTCTTGCTGTATCTTGTGTTGAAGCTAAAATAAAACCAGAAGTTTTTCTTTTATAACCTCTACTTAGTATAGCCAGTTTATGTTTGTTACCCAATAATTGTATCAAATATTCTACGTGAGGTGTTTTTCCTGTTCCTCCCACGGCTAAGTTTCCGACGCAAATGGTTTGAATAGTTACAGAATGACTTTTTAATAAATTCCAATCAAATAATACATTTCTAATAGAAGTGATAAGTCCATATAATATGGAAAAAGGGAATAATGCTATTTTTCTAATTAACACGTATCTAATGTGAAATTATAATTGAATTATTTCATTATACAATAGCTTCATTCATGTTTGGTAATTTCCCAAATTTAATGACTGCGTTAATGTGAGATTTTAAAGCACTCATAAATGTTTCGTTTTCTAAATAAGGCACGTTAAATTCTTTTGCCGTTGCTTTCACAATTTCAGAAATAGCAGGGTAATGTACATGACAAATGCCTGGAAATAAATGATGTTCTACTTGAAAATTTAAACCACCAACATACCAAGATATAATTTTATTATGACGACAAAAATTAACAGTCGTATTCATTTGATGAATAAACCAATTATTTTCAATAGAATGTTTTTCATCTGGAGTAGGGTGGGTTGTTCCTTCTACAGTATGCGCTAATTGAAATACAACCGTTAATATAATGCCAGAAATAAACTGCATAATTAAATAACCTAGTAATATTTTTGTAAATGCAATATGAAAAACAAATACAGGTAAGGCAAAAAATACGCCAAAGTATATGATTTTGCTGATAACTATTTTAAGAAAAATAACACGATTTTGTTCTTTTGTACTTCTATTTACACCTTGTTTGGTGTATTTGCCAAATTGAACAAAGTCTTTTAATACAGCCCAGTAAAGGGTTAAGATACCATAAAATAAAAAAGCGTAAATAAATTGAAATTTATGATACCATTTTGCCTGCGAATGCGGATTAAATTTCAAAATTAATTTATCGGCAATATCATCGTCATAATCTACAATGTTAGTATAAGTATGATGCATTACATTATGCTGAAGTTTCCAGTTAAATACCGAACCTCCAACTAAATTTAAAGTATTTCCCATCCAATAATTTACTTTTTGATTGGCTGAATATGCACCATGATTGGCATCATGCATAATACTCATTCCAATGCCAGATAGGGATAATCCCATTAGCGACCACAATCCAATGCTAATAAGGTTGGAAGGATTAAAAAATAGGATGACGATAAAAGGAATAATATAGGCACTTAAAAAAACAACGGACTTAACAATCATCGCTGTATTGTTATTTCTTGATATTTTATTATCTCTGAAATAACTGTCAACGCGTTTTCTTAAAGTGCTAGCAAATAAAGATTGGTCTTTGTTACTGTCAATAAATCGGATAGGTTGAAAGGTCATTTTTAAATTTTAATTAAGTTAAAAAAGTAAAATTATGTTAAATTTACTCAATTTTTCTAATTTTATTAAAAAATATTCGTTTTCATAGTCAAACCTTGAATCAAAATAAAACATATGCACCTATAGGCGTTTTCGACTCAGGTTTCGGAGGACTTACTGTTCTTAAAGAATTGGTTAAAACCTTACCTGATTGTGATTTTTTGTATTTAGGTGATAATGCCAGAGCGCCGTATGGTTCACGTTCTTTCGAAACGGTTTACGAATACACCTTAGAATGTGTGAACGCTTTATTTGATCAGGGTTGCGAATTAGTAATTTTAGCCTGTAATACAGCATCTGCTAAAGCTTTAAGAACTATTCAACAAAAAGATTTGTCAAAAAAAGCTTCACATAAAAGAGTATTAGGTGTCATTAGACCAACTTCTGAAATTGTCGGTCATTATAGTAAAAGCAAGCATATTGGTATTTTTGCCACAAGTGGCACTGTACTTTCAGAATCTTACGTCATAGAAATTGAAAAGTTTTTTCCTGAACTAAATGTTTATCAAGAAGCTTGTCCAATGTGGGTTCCATTAATCGAAAATAACGAATTAGATAACATCGGTACAGATTATTTTGTAAAAAAACACATCGATCGTTTATTTTCAAATTCAAAACAAATTGATACGATTATTTTAGGTTGCACGCATTACCCATTATTGGCACCTGTTATTTTAAAATTCCTACCAAAAGAAGTCACACTTTTAACACAAGGTGAAGTTGTGGCAAATAGTTTAAAAGACTATTTAGCGAGGCATGAGGAAATGAATAAATTGATTTCGAAAAACAAGCAATTACATTTTTTAACAACAGATGACACAAGTCAGTTTGATCAAAAGGCTAGTATCTTTTTTGGTTCTTCAATTCACTCTTCGCATATTTCATTATAAAACTTTTAAGTAAAAAAAAAGCGCTCAATTTGAGCGCTTTTTTTAATCATGGTAGTTAATATTATAATTTAATAATTTGACTTGTTTTTATTAAGGTGTTGTTTTTCTTAATCTTAAATAAATAGACACCACCGTCCAAATTGGCAATATTAATGTTTGTTTCATTATTTAACTTATGAGATGCTACTAATTTCCCTATAGCATCATAAATCTCAACAGAATATGACTCGCTTAAAGACCCAGAATTTAAAGTAATAGTTACATTCCCTTCACTTGGATTTGGAAATAAACGAATTTGA
>JBIISW010000047.1:0-15866 GCA_044340865.1 Bacteroidia bacterium
CCAAACTCTGAGTAATTTCATTTCCATTATATTGATTTCCAAAAGTTAATGAATTGTAATTAGCTTTCGTTTGTGCATATCCAAAATATCCAGCCGCTGCTAACTTACTTTTTTTACTCGTTTTAATAATTGCACTTAAATGGAGTTGAGCTTGAGTTGAACCCATTTTTGCAACACCAGCTTCATCATTAAAAACAAAGAGTCCAGCGCCCAAATAAGCTTTATTTTTTCTTGTTTTAAAAGCAACAGCATCAATAGACACAGCCATTGTTTGAAAAGCATTTCCCATAGATGCCCATTGATTACGATAATTTGCAATTGAACGAACATAACCATTAAAAAAACCTGCATTAGCTGGATTCAACCACAACGGAGATTCTTGTATTTGAGAGAAATGTATGTCTTGTGATTTTAAAACATTAGCAACACATATCAAAATAATTATCGGTAGTTTTTTCATAATCTTTAAAAAGAGTTAAGTGTTAAAAATCATCTCAACAAAGTCACATTTCCTTTGCTAACTTTTAACTCATCTTTTAAATTTGTATATTTAATTAGATAAGCATAAACACCTGTTTGTGCTTCAGCTCCGTTAAAGTATCCATCCCATCCCATTGTTGGATCAGAAGAACTATAAACTAACTGACCCCAACGATTCCATATTTGAACCTGAAGCGATTTAATATGCCTAATTCCTAGCGGAAGCAATAAATCGTTTTTCCCGTCTCCATTGGGAGTGAATCCAGATGGAAAAATAACATCTGATGTCTTTTCGATATAATGAGCAATCACATTTTCAGTACCTGTCAGGTAAATTGAAACGCTATCGTTCTTATTATTCGGTGAAGGTGTATGACTTTGAAATTCCCAGTAATCAAATGTATATTTTGCCGTATCAATAACATGTTGTTTGAGTGAAAGTGTAATATTGCCAAAATAATTTCCCTTCCAAACATAAGTTGGCAACCAAATAGAATTTAATTTAACTTCGCCAACGCCTGGCGGATCAACATCTACTGTAATTTGAAACGGTCCAGTAACATTATAACAATCTTTAATTTTTTCTTCAATATAAGAACAGCGTTGCTGAATTTTACTTTGCAAGGTGTCCATATTTTTATTCCAATTAGCAAGATTATTAGAGCCTGAACCCCATTTAGCTATGTGACGTGGCATTTCAGGAGTAAGTATACTTTTAAAATAATTAAAATGCGACATGATACTATCACACTTAAATGCTGTATTTAATAAATCAGCATAACGATTTATATAAAGTGACTTGAAATCAGGATTAGTCATTAACTTTGAAAGAATATCCGGATGTCCTTTATTAGGGCCTGCTCCAGCAAATGTGTTTTCATAAGCGCATGGATCTGCATCCATACCAGTTGTTGGTATACCTGAAAAATTTTCTCCCAAATCATATACATTATCCATGTCCCACATCCAATATTTCCATTTTCGAGAAGTGCCTTGATTAGCTCTACCTCTCCACCAAGCTGAATTCCAATTAACAAAATCCGTATTAACTACATAGGAATTGTAAATCATATAATCTATTATACTCGTAAAACTTAATTTACTATTTACATAATTGTAATTTGCAGCTGTTGTCATTGGATTTCCCATCACAAAATTGTATAAATTTACCCAACCAGTATCACTTCCATTTCGAATTTGTAACCCTCCCCAAAATGCTAAATTGTCAATACTATCGCCGGGTTGCTTATAATAATAATCAGTGTAGTCATCTTCAAATGGTTCACGAAGTTCGTATATACCCCAATAAACACCATTTACAAATGTTAAAACGTGTTTATTTCTGCGACCATCCAATTCTAAACCTTTTCTAAAAGCATAGGTTTGTACAAAAGCATCTCTCATATGACAAGATTTAGCTGGCTTATCGCCTGGATAATTATCTGAAGCGCCTGCTTTTAACATAACATGTCTAAATTCTTTTCGATTACTTACACCTTGTTTCCAATCAGTAAAAAACTTATGCTTAAGCGCATTGTTATAACCATAATCATCCTTTGTTTCAAAATCAATTCCTCTTTGTGAATAGGCCCAAGAATCGTTGCCATGCTTGTCAGACAAACCAAATGTTTCTGTAACAAATAATGAATTTTCAAAATATTCGAAATGAGTTCGAGGTTTTATTTGAGTACCGTTCATTAAAGTATTTAAAGGTGTTCCACCACTGATTGAAACAACACCATATTGATTATTAATTGTCTCATTGATAAAATAAGTGTTAGTTTCTATCAAACTTGGCAATACATTAAGCGTATTTGTACTAATGGCAATTGCCCTTACAACAGTATTTGCGTTAATTAAAATCGGCGTGCTAGAAGAATAAAGGGTTGAAGATGTATTTGGCTCTGAGCCATTTAAAGTATAATAGATATTAATACCTAAAGATGGAGAACTAGCTAAATTGATAGATTGTGAACTTGAATAAAAACCAGCAGGGATATTAAATACTGGTGTTGAGGCATACGTATCAAAAAAAACTGATCCATTGGAGGCATTTGGTGTAGGTAATTTATAGATTTTCCAATTTGATGTACCATCAGGATACCTTCCACGGGAATGGCTTGCTTGCGTTAGTCTTAGCTGCATTGAATCAACAACAACTGTTCCATTTAATAAAACAATCCAATCTCCTTTACATTGTGTTAACGTAAAATTAGTATGAATATGCCCAGCAGCATTTGCTGAATTGCCTTTACCACTGCACCAAACCCTTAAAAAACCATTGGCAGGAACAAGAGTTCCAAGTGGAAAAATATACTTAGCAGTGGTACTTGAATTATCTGTCAACCCAAATCCTCCAATATTAATAGCAGATGCTGATTGATTATACAACTCTATCCAATCAGGCTTATTGCCTTGATTATCAGAAAATGTTGGGCCAACTATCCCAACAGTTGAATTAGAAACAGAATATTCATTTATTTTAACCTGTGAAAAAAAACATAAGGTCGAAAATAAAAATAGAAACAGATACAAAATTGATTTTCTCATTTCGTTTAGAATTATATAAAATAAATATAATAAAATAAAAACTAAAAAAAGAATTGTACATATCAATCTCAAGAAAATGATGAAAAATTTTAACAAAAAACTAAAAAATTAGCCCTAAAATTATCTAATTATGGATAAGGAATGATACCTTTGATTTTCTAAAATTATGAGTGATACAATTCAACACGAGTGTGGAGTAGCTTTAATCAGATTATTAAAGCCATTAGAGTTTTATAAACAAAAATACGGAAGTAGCCGTTATGGTTTACATAAGATGTACCAGTTAATGGACAAAATGATAAACCGTGGTCAAGATGGTGCCGGCGTTGCGACTATAAAATTAAATACGGATGCTGGAACAACTTACATTGATAGATTGAGAAGTGTTGAACCTAAAGCTACTCAGGATATTTTTTCACAAATTAATGATTTATATATTGATGCCAAAAATAAAAACCCCGAAAAATACGATGACATAGAATGGCAAAAACAAAATATTCCATTTATGGGAGAATTAATTTTGGGTCATTTACGATACGGAACATTTGGGGGTAATACAGTTGCAAGTTGTCATCCATTTAGAAGACAAAATAATTGGAAGGCCCGAAATCTATTAGTTGCAGGTAATTTTAATTTAACTAATGTAGACGAATTACTTGAACACTTAATTGAACTAGGACAGCATCCAACAGAGCGAGCTGATACGGTTACTGTCATGGAAAAAATCGGTCATTTTTTAGATAAAGAAAACGATCGCTTATTTAAAATTTTTAAAGAAAAAGGATTAAACAATTTTGAGATTTCAAAAGAGATTCAAAAAAATATTGATGTAGCTAATATTTTAATTGAAAGTAGTAAACGCTGGGATGGCGGTTATGTTATGGCGGGAATGATGGGGCATGGCGATGCCTTTGTATTGCGAGATCCAAATGGAATTCGTCCAGCTTACGTTTACCAAGACGATGAAGTATTAGTTGTAGCAAGCGAAAGACCAGTCATTCAAACGGTTTTTAACGTTCCAATTGAAGAGGTTAAAGAATTAAAACCTGGTTATGCAATTATTGTAAAAAAAGATGGTGAAATTACTGAAGAAGAAATAATCACTCCACTTGAAAGAAAAGCGTGTTCATTTGAACGTATTTATTTTAGTAGAGGAAATGATGCTGATATTTATAAAGAACGTCAATTATTAGGAAGATACCTTGTGCCTCAAGTTTTAAAAGCTATTGATTATGATTTAGAAAACACGGTCTTTAGCTATATTCCAAATACGGCTGAAGTTGCGTTTGGCGGGCTAGTAGAAGGTATTGATGAACATGTAAACAAATTAAAAGCAACAGAAATTTTAAAATTAGGGACTAACATCACAGAGCCTACTTTAAGTAAAATTTTATCCGCACATCCTCGCATTCACAAAATAATTATAAAAGATGCTAAGCAACGTACTTTTATTACAGCTGATGAAAGTAGAGATAGTTTGGTAAATTTAGTATACGATATTACTTACGAAACAGTGAATAAAAATAGTGATACACTAGTTGTATTAGATGACAGTATTGTAAGAGGAACAACCTTAAAACAAAGTATTTTAAAAATATTGGATCGCTTACATCCTAAAAAAATTATTATTATTTCATCTGCGCCACAAATTCGTTATCCTGATTGTTATGGTATCGATATGGCAGTGATGAGTAAATTTATTGCATTTAATGCGGCTATTGCATTGATTAAAGAAACAAGAAAAGAATCGATACTAGATAGTTTGTATGAAAAAGCAAAAGCAGAGTTGCTAAAGCCAAAAGAAGAACAAATAAATGTAGTTCAAGAAATTTACAGAACATTTACAAACGAAGAGATTTCTGGTAAAATAGCTGAACTTTTAAAACCAACTGATTTAAAAGCTGACTTACAAATTATTTATCAAACCATTGAAGGCTTGCATCAATCGTGTCCATTAAATTTAGGCGATTGGTATTTTACTGGAAACTACCCTACTCCGGGCGGAATAAAAGTTGCTAATAAAGCATTTGTAAATTACATGGAAGGAAAAAACGAACGTGCTTATTAAAATTAAGTTGTATTTATACAAAATAACTTTTTATAAAATTTAATATAATTCTTTTTAGTAAAATTTTCTAAAGCGATTTTCTGGATTTTTTCTTTTAAAAATAGACCCTTCAAATTATCAGTTGTAAAATCGGTAAGAATAAAACCACATTCATTCAATTTCACAAACTCTGAATAATCTCCTAATTTACTTGAAATAATAACTGGTAATCCACATGCTAAGTATTCCGCAAACTTTACAGGAGATGCAACCTGGTTTGTTACTGATTTTTCACGAATAAGAATGCCGTAATCACAAGCAATTAAAAAATGAGGTACATCAATTGGATTTAATTTTATGCACTGAACTTGATTAGGAAACTCTATTTGTAATAATTTGATTTCTGGAATTACTTCAGATAAAAATAATATTTTATGTGTGTTACTTTTATATAAAATATGTTTAATAAAGTCAATCATTAATTTTATGGATTGCCAGCCAGCTAATGAACCAGAATAAACAAAAACACTATCATTTATATTAAAACCTAATTCCATTCTTTTTCGAGAAATAGTTTCTTGAGGAATCGTTACATATTCAAATAATGTATTGATTGTGCAAGGAATCACAGCATGCTGAGAACTATTGTACTCAAATTCATTTTGCCAATAAGCAATTAACGCATTGGAAACAGCCAAACGATAATCAGATTGAAGCACGCATTGTTTTTCTAACTCAAAAATGGAATTCAGTAATACTTGATTAGTAATTACCTTATATTCCTCCCATTCAGCTTTCACAGCTGCTCTTCCATCATAAACCACATTTTTTATTTTCCCATTCCGTTTAGCTATTAATGCTAGTTGTGTGGCGAATACACTCCTCCCAATAATAGTTTGCGGCTTGTAAATTAATATGAATAATGATAACAAAAAATGATTATTTCTCCAACGATGTACACCAGGAAACATAGGTAATACAATAGCCTTAGAAAACTCTGTTTTTATTTTTTTACGATTTATAAAAAAACTTCTTATAGAAATAAATGCAACTAACTTAACATTGGTTTTTAATTCGGTATTAAAAAACTTTACCACATCAATTACCTGTGAGGAATAAATACCTGAAGTGGTATCGTTATATGTAAGGTAGAAGTGCAAGATTAATTTTTTTTTGTTATTATATTTTCCAATTCACTCAAAAAATTATCTGTAACCATAGAAAAGCTATACTGAGACACATCGAAATAACCATATTCAAAAGGCACGTTCCCGTTTAGGTATTGGTGTAACTCTACCTCCATGTTTTGGGGTAGGATGTGTACTCCTAACCGATTTTCTTTAATGAATTTACTCACCTCGCCCTCTTCGCCAATATATAATATAGGAGTGCCAGTATAAATAATTTCAAAAAATTTTGTTGAAACTAAATCTTTATCTGTAATAGGAAAAAATGCTAAATAGGCAGATGACTGCGTAATTTTTTGAAACAACTGGTCTTCAGGAATAAAAGGGTTTACTGTTACAATTCCCTTTTCAAAATTTGAATCAATGAGTGGATAAGAAGTGCTTGTATATATATCCCATTTAAAGCCAATGTTAGGGTTTGCTTTTACTATTTTACTTAAACATATCATATAATATTCAATGCCATTATACAGCGTACCTCCATAAATAAAGCCTTCTCGTTTATTTTCATTTGTATATTTCGGGAATTTATCAGGCTCGTAAGCATGTGGTAATAAATATAATTTTGAAGAAAAAGCAACATACTTTTCTTTTAAAATATCTACCATATTTTGCGTTGGGCAACAAACCATATCGCAAGCTTTTATGGTTTCATGTTCCGAAAACTCTTGAAATTTTTTCTTTAATGAAGATAAACTAGGCATTCCATAATAACTACCCCAAGTCCAAGGGTCGCGCAAATCGGCAACGTATTGTACTTTATTATGTCTTTTTTTAAATTTAGCACCATAAAATAACAATGAAAAAGGAGCGCCAGTTACAACCAAAACATCAATTGGCTTTTTATGATGTATTTCCTCTAAAGCATTTAGCAGGGGTTTACGCCAAGCATAACCTCTATCAAATAAATTTTGTTTAGTTAAACGACTATAAATTTTTGTATAAAAAAAGTATAATAATTTCTCAATGAAGTTTTTTGCAATGCCTGTAAGCCAATCAGGATAGCACTTAGGCAACACACACACTTCTATCCCTGAAAATTCTTTGGTATACCAATCCTTATTGCCACCTGAATTATCAGCACACGCAACAGTTACCTGATGTCCTTTTTTAGTAAGCTGTTGACTAAACTTTGCCCAGCGCCTACCTCCAATTTCTTTTGATGGTGGAAATGTGTATGATACAATAGTGAAGTGCATGAGGCTTTTATTCTTTATACAGTTTCTTAATACTATTTACTGTTTTTATAACGCCTTCAAAATCCATTCCTAATGTATCAAGATACCATCTTATGTTTTGATACCTTGGTTGATTTTCTTCTTCTACTAATTTCAATGCACGCTCTCTTGTCATTTGTCCTTCACGAATTTGATTACTCCTAAAAGTATCATGCTCTGTAAAACCAGCTACTGTATAATATACATAATTGTAAAATGCGGCAGTTCCATCTCCAATACGCCAAGTGGTTGAAGTATCTGGCGACAATTCCCAATTATACTCATTAATTAATGTAGAATTAACTTGCTCCTCTTCCCAACGCCAATAATCAAAGATGTGATAGTAATCTGTTTTTTTATTAAAACTTCGATAATATTCACCAGTTAACGTATCCCAAAGCGACGAGTTAAAATAACCTGGGCTATCCATCATAGCTCTAAATCGTTTAAGATGATAGCGCAATTGTTTCATAGCACCACTACTATATACACGGTCTTCTTCAAAGTCGGGTTTAATATTTAAAAAACCAGTTTTAAAATGAGTTACCTCCAAAGGATTAATTCCCCATAGATTTAAAGCCACTCCTGTTTGTTTTTTTACCTCTTCGGCATAACGAAAAAAATGTTTATCGCCAGCGGTTAGCATTGCCATCATCCCCAAGTTAGGTGCTTTAAGCCATGCCTCCAAATTCATTCGTATGTTTTTTCTTTTTAAAGAAATATCAGCCGCTACAATAATATTTTCTACGCCCAGTTCGGCACACATTTTACTAATGTTTCTTCTACCCAAATCCGTTACCATTCCCCAATCGTAAGTATAGGTTACGGGGCGCAATTTTAATTCGTTTACAATTAAATGTAAGCCATAGCAACTATCTCTTCCGCCCGAAAATGGGACAACGCATTCTAAGCCCGATTTTTTTCGGTATGGTTCAACCAATTTAAATAATTCTTCTATTGGTTTTGGCGCGTTGCGAGATTTATAATTAAGACAATAATTGCAAACACCTTTTTGGTTAAATTTGATAAAGGGCATTGTTTCGGGCAAAATACATTTAGTGCATTTTTTTATATAAGGCTTTTTGTATTGTAATAATCCTTCTTGTGTTTTATCAAATTTAAATTCAGGAATTAAATTTTCGGTGCGAGTTTTAAAGTCGGTTAAGTTATATTTCAAATTAATTGGCACTGGTATATCAATAATTTTAAATGATTGATGCACTTGCGAAATATCATCACAACCTATTTGGGTTAAAACAAAGTTTTCGGAAGCAAAATAAGTAGCCTCATTTTTTAATCCAACATACAAACTTCCGTTGTTGGATATTAAAAGCATCTTGCCAATATCTTGAATTATCAATGCGCATGAAACCATGCCTTTACAACATTTAAAAATCACATCGGCTAAATCGGTAATGGGTTTACCATTTTTAAGATGCTCTATTGTAATAGCTACTAATATTTCCGAATCAATTTGATGTTTTCTTTCCACAGTAAGAGTTTTCCAAATTTCCTCATCATTAACCACGATGCCATTATGTAGCACAAAAACATTATCTCTTATTACTGGCTGATTATCGGCAAGCCCATTAGTAATAAGCCTACTATGCCCCAGTACAATTGACGAATTAAAGGGTTGAATGTTTTTTAATAGTTTATCAATATTATAATCTGCTCTGCAAATTTGATACTGATTTTCTTTCATGAAAATTAATCCGCTAGAATCTTTTCCACGTTGTTGCGAATGTTTTACTAATAATTTTAAATCAGTTTTTTTGATGTTTTTTTGAGCAATAATGCCAAATATTCCACACATAAATTTGTTGTATTAGCTAATTGAATTAATTATTAAATTTTTAAAATTAGATATTAAATCTAAAGTGATGTTATTATAAGAATATTTTTCAATAGTGAAAGTACTTATATTATTCTTTTTATTTGAACTATTGAAAAAAGAATCAAAATCGCTTTCTAAAGTTGATGTACTAAAACAGTAGCCTAAGTTATTTGATTGAATAAAATCAGCTAACTTACCGCCATTAGAAATAAGCATAAATGGGATGTTAGTATAAATTATTTCATAAATTTTTGTTGTTATAAAATCTTTAGCATTATCTGGTTGAATAATTAAAACATAATCTATGCTTTGAAATTTTTGGAATAATTTTTCAGGCTCCAAAACATCAAAATAATTTACTATATTTCTTAAAATTTTTTTAGATTCAAATATTTCAATATATTTTTATCAGCTGTGAAAACATCTAAGGTGATTTTCGATTTGTTTTTCAACATAACATTTTCATGTGTTTGAAAATTAAATCCTAGCTTACTAAGTAAATTTTGAATATTTACAACAGCTAACTCACTGTTCCAACCATTATCAAAATGAATAATAAGCGGTCTTAAATCGAAGGTCTTACATAAATATGCCAAATGGGAACTATCAACTCCTCCACTCACACCTAATAAACAATAATATTTTTTATTACGCCCTTCTTTTTTTATTTTATCAATAATGCCCTCTAATGCTTCGAATTTTTTCTGATCCTTTGGTAATTTATTATATGCGCTATCAAATTGTAAACAATGATTACAAATTCCATTTCCGTCAAATAGGATATCAGGATCATTAATTGAATCCATGATACACTTACTAAACTCTATTTTACCTTTTAAATCAATCATTAAAATTTATTAACCTTAAACCATGTGCCTAACGCATAATTATAAAAAGGATTTTCAGATGGTTCTTTCACACCAATTACTTTTTCGTTATAAGTTAGATATTGATCAAATTCAACTTTATATTTTTTAAGCCACACATCTTGAGGTGTAACAAATCCTTTTTTATCTTTTCTATACCTAATTGATTCCGGCATTTCATTCATGCTTTTTCGAATAATATACTTTTGCCAACCATCCTTAATTAACAAATCATTTGGTAAAGAATATCCAAATTCAACTAATCGATAATCCATAAATGGATGACGGGATTCAATACTAAACGCCATACTGTTTCTATCGTCTGCTCTTAAATAGAGAGGAAGCTGAAATGTATCAAAATCTCGCAAAAGCATTTCATCAAGCGTTTCTATTTTATTCCAATATTTAATTAATGCATGGTCAAATTTAGCTATACCAAGTTTCATTTTCAAAGCTAATTTTATTTCATCAAAAACAATTTTATGAATTTGTTTTTTTGATATACCTTTTAAATCGGCATACTGTTGAACTAAGCTGAAATACTGCGGCAATCTCCCCATCATAATTAATTGCCTGCAATGCCTATAAAAATGATGGTGATAGCCAGCAAAAACTTCATCAGCACCTTGCCCATTAAATAAAATCTTCACTCCTGCTTCTTTTGCTTTTTTATAAATACTCCATTGTGCAAAATAAGTAGTTCCTTGCAAAGGCTCATCTTGATGATAAATGTGATTTTCAAACGATTCAACACTAAATTCATCCATCGCTTTACTAAAATAAGTTTTACAGGGTAAATCTCGTTCAACAATTTTTACAAATTTGGATTCATCCACATCATCATAACCAGGAAAAACAGCAGAAAAACCTAGTAGTTCGTTTTTCATATGATTATCTTGAAGAATATTTCTTGCCATATATAACACAGAACTCGAATCTATTCCTCCTGATAATGCAAAGCCGAAATTAACATCCGCTCTCATCCTAATTTTTACAGCATCATATAATAATGACCTAAATTGCTCAATAGCATCATTTTCGGAAATTTTAATAGCTGATTTTTTCAACCAATAGTAAGGCACTTGTTTTTGTTTAATATCAAACTTAACATAAAGCAAGGGATCAATTTCTATGTAATTTGCTTTTTTAAAACGAGTTATGCTTTCATACATCGTGCTTTCATCTATATCTAAAAAACCATACTTTGTAAAATCATCAATATGTTTTGTATTTAAACTTAAATAAACATCATGAAAACAACTAAACTGTTTTAATTCAGAAACTAAATTAAAACCATTTTCGCGTTCGAAATAATAAAGTGGTTTTACACCAAATCTATCATTATTAATAAAAAGTTTTTTTTTCGGTGCATCCCAAATACAGATAGACCACATCCCATTGAATTTACTTAAACACTCTTTTCCCCAAATACGATAAGCTTCTAACACAACTTCTGTATCCGAGTGTGTACGAAACTGACAACCGTTATGTTTTAGCTCTTCCTTTAATTCAATGTAATTAAAAATTTCACCGTTAAAAACGATCCAAGATCCATCAAGACCTTGCATAGGTTGATGTCCCTGCGAACTCAAATCAATTATGCTCAACCGTTTGTGTCCTAATATTAAATTATAATTTTCAATAGTTATAGATTCAATGTCTAAAACAGGATTATCAGTTAAAACAGTTATATCATTTTTAATAACTCTAAAATCATTTGTATACGTATTAATTAATACAATACCTTCATCATCAGGACCACGATGATTTATTTTTTTTAAAGAACATAAAAAATCAACGTAATTTTCTTTTGTTACTTTGTGTTTATTAAAAAGTACAGAAATGCCACACATAGCTTAATGAAGTATTGGTGAATAACTTTTAAGATGATTCATCTCAAAAAATTCAACAGTTGTTAGCTTTAAAGATACATCTAATTTAGCGTAAAGTTGTTTCAGATTATGAACACAAATTTGATTCAATGAACTTTGCCTAATTGGAAAATCATCATAATCAAATGGCGCTAAAATGGTTTTAAATCCTAAATAAATTCTTTCAAACATTAAAGTACTATAACGTGACACGGCTATATTTATGTCATCAAACCCTTCTATTGAAGAATTTGAAATATCAGCTAAACTCACATTATTAAATTGCAAAAACTCTTTATAATATAATTCACTAGCCAATTTATGCTCAGCTCGTTTTTCTAATGGATGTAAAAATAACACAAGTTTTAAATTATTTTGTTGAGAGTACTCAATTAAGCCTCTCAAAATTATTTCTTCATTTTCTTTATCATTATGACCTAAATCAATATCACCTAATTGAGTTCTTAACCAATTTCCACTCGAAAAAAAACCAATGTCATACGTTGGTTTTTTTTCATTACTATCAGGAGTTAAAAATCTTTTTGGTGCATTTAAAATTTGTTCGGGTGCCCATAAATTTGTTTTCTCAACAAACATCGTTTTCTTATAAAAATCAAACTCCTCCTTTTGATAGGCAAAACAAAAACTTAATTCGTTAGCAATAATTGATTTATTAAAAAAACACAAAGGAACTTCTGATGGAATTTTATTAATATAAATACCGAACTTCATTAAAATGAAAGCACATATATTAGAATCTCTTTCATAAATACAAAAATAATGTACTTTAGAAATATGATATTTTTTAACTAAGTATACCAACTGTATGGTTTCAAAAAATTCTTGAATCATCAGTGGGTAATGAAATTTATTTTTTGAAAATAAGGATATCAAAAAAATAGGAATGAACGTAAGAATTAAAACAACAACATAAAACATTGTAAGGTAGACACTAAGGAAACTAATTAAATCATTTTTTGAAATGAATAAAGAACACTCTTCTCCGCTGTAAGTTTTAATGTAATTAATTCTTAATTCAGTTGTGTTATGATTAACATCAAATATAGCCGTATGAGTATTTTGATTTAATTTTAAGAATGCTTTTTTTCGTTTAAATAAATTAAATAATATTCTTTTAAAAATTCTAATTGTTATAAAAAAATCATTTTTACTTTCATTTGGAAGTCGGAATGTAATTTGAGTTAAACTTTTACCAGCACAGTATAATAGACTATTTTTTTTAATACCAAAAGCAGCTAATAAATTAGCTATCTTGTAATATGAAATTATTTTGAACAATTGGATCATTACAACAAAATATCCCAATTTAATGGGGTTCCAGCTTTAATAGATACTTTAGCTTTTTTACCGATTACAACATCAATAAACTTAGGCGCTAATCCATCGCCCGGTCTAATTATTTTTAAATTATCATTCGTAAAAACATCGCCAACTGCAATGTCTTTCGATGCATAAATTGACCGTTTGAAAAATTTACTTTTTTCTTCAGCCTGTTGAACACCATAACTAATTTCACCTAAAGCTAAAAATGCATTTTTTGTTTCATCAACCAATGCTTTCAACTCATCTCGTTCTAAAGAAAAAGCCGAATCAACACCACCATCGGCTCTTCTTAACGTGAAATGTTTTTCAATAACTCTTGCACCTAAAGCCACAGCCGCAACACTTACTCCAATTCCCATTGTATGATCAGATAATCCAACTATGGAATTATAAAGTTTAGATAAATGTGGGATAGTGTTAATATTAGTATTTTCAACTGTTGCAGGATATGTACTTGTACATTTTAATAAAATAAAATTTTCACAACCTTCCTTTCTTAATAATCTTACCGTTTCATCGATATCAGAAATTGAGGATACTCCTGTAGAAATAATAATTGGCTTTCCGGTTTGTGCCACCTTTCGTATAAGCGGAAGATGCGTGTTCTCAAATGATGCAATCTTATAAGCTGGTACATCTAATGTTTCTAAAAAATCAACCGCTGTCTCATCAAATGGAGAACTAAAAGCAATCAATCCCTTTTCTTTTGCATGTTCAAAAATGGGTTGATGCCATTCCCAAGGTGTGTAGGCTTGTTGATACAATTCATGCAATTCTTTACCATTCCATAATGAATTTTCATCATTAATGATATAGACACCTTTCATTGTAATGGTATCAGCGGTATAGGTTTGTAATTTTATAGCATGAGCTCCAGCTAAAGCAGCTGCATCAACAATTTCTAGAGCTCTTTCAAGCGACTGATTATGATTGCCGCTCATTTCTGCAATAATAAACGGACTATGATTTAAACCAATAGTATGATGAGCTATTTTGATGTCTTTCATTTTGTCATTTTTAATTTAACACTTTCAATGTTGTTCACTAAAACAAATTGTTCTTGTAAAAATCCTGCTTTTTTAAACGTTGTAATAGATGCTTTATTCTCTATTTTGATATAAGCAAAAATTTCATTATCAGAATAATTTTTAAAATAATGTTGGCAGGCAAGCCTCAACATTTTAAAACTATATCCAAAACCTCTATAATTTTTATCAACTGATATACCGATAATTACTTCCTCCTCATTTTTATTAATTCTAACTTGACCAATTGCGGATTTATCTTGATTAAAGAATATCAAAAATAAAAAATGAGGACTATCTATTTTACTGTAAAACCATTGGACATGATTTTTGTATTGAATTACATCTTGTTGATATGAGTACTGACGAACCAATTCATCATTAGCCCAAGCAAAATACAAATCAACATCGATTCTAGTTGAAACTCTCATTGAAATTGGATTTAAATCAAACGAATGAATAACTACATCTACTTTTTTATCCTCAATTTGTATATGGTTTTTATGCCTTTTAATTTCAGTAAAACCAGACGCTTGAAGTGCGACGTATAAATTTGGTCTTAAATCAAACGCATACGTGTAAATACTTTTGAAATTGAGATAATCATTCGCTACTTTATTTAAAATAGTTAAATAATTTACCCAATCCGAAATAAACACATCAACATTTTTATTTCGCGAAGTTTCAGTTAAAAAAGAAATTTCAGCCGTTTTAGATTCCCAATCAATATGAACTAGTCCGCCATAGCCAACTAATTTATTATTTTCTAAATAACTAAATAATAATTGTTTGGGTTCTTCTTCATCAAATAATTTATCTACAACCGTTTTAAAATAATGTTCTTGCTGCTCAATTGATAACAAAGTTTCTTGACGAAGTACATCTAATTGGTTGTTTCTCCAATTCATGATATCATACTTATCTTCATCTCGAATGGGAACTAAACTATAAATTCCATTTATAAAAGAATCGGAATTAATATTTTTATAAAATCTATTCATCTATTTTTTATTCGATAAATAATTGAATTTTATTTCTGCCATTTCCCAATCGTCAGGGTTGTCAATGTCTTGGTACTCATAATCTGAAAGTAAAACATAACCTGTATTCTCTGTAAACAACTGTTGATTTAATAAAAAATTAGCCGCATCAAAAAAATAAAATTGTCCAGCGTCATGGTAAATAATTTCCAAGTCTTGCGAGCGCTTTGTTTTATTTTCAGGCCATAACATTTCTAATTTCCCATTACAATCTTTAAAACCTCTTTGTATTGGATATGAAAAACGTGTAGCAGAAATAACAGAATCAAATTTGGCGTTTTCAAATTGATGCCAAGCCTTCTTTAAGTGAAACTCATTAATTAAAACAGCAGTAGGATAAATACAACATACATTTGTAACATCCACATGATTCTCATTCAAATTATTTATAACCTCTACCAA
>JBIISW010000048.1:0-15824 GCA_044340865.1 Bacteroidia bacterium
AAGGAAGAATACAAGTACAAAAATGGATACGCATCTTATAATAGGGATTTCATACTTTTTTTACTGACAGAAAAAGTAACAAATACTATTATCGGGGGGAGCGCACTTCATAATTGGAATAAAGAACATCATCGAGCAGAAATAGGTTATATCATATCTGACGAAAATTTTAAACGAAAAGGACTAATGACCGAAGCTGTCAGTGCAGTTATTGATTATGGCTTTAATAAATTAAATTTACACAGAATTGAAGCACATGTTGGAAGCAACAATATTGCTTCTTTGAGAATTATTGAAATTCATCAGTTTACTAAAGACGGGTTATTAAGGCAGCATTATTTTGTAGCTGACAAATACGAAGATTTAAATCTATTTTCATTATTGTATAATGAATATATTGACATAAAAAAAAGTGAAAAAACAACGAACCGCTAACACGGGTTTGGCAAAAGTGGCGGCTCAGTGCTCCACAGACACATTTGTGGTTAATCAAAGTTAGGTTCTACGCATCAACATTTGTGGTGAAAACCGCCACCTTCGCCAAGCGCCAAAACGTTGGCAGTAATTGCAGAAAAACCGAACGAAATAAGAAAATATGAAGATTTATTTAAGAATATTAGTTGTTTTAATTTTAACAAGTTGCGCATCAAACGTAAAATTATCTAATTCAAAACTTGCAACTAAAAATTATGAAATAAAATTTGACAGCATAAATTTATTTGACAAATCTAGAAACCGAAATATTCCTGTTGCGTTATATTTACCAAAAACAAATGAAAAAATTGAAAATCAAAAAGTTGTAATTTTAAGTCATTGTTATAATCAAAATAAACTTGGAACAAATAAATATTATTCATTCCTAACTGAAAATTTAGCATCAAAAGGTTATTTTGTAATTAGTATTCAAAATGAATTACCAACTGATGAATTATTACCAACAAGTGGAGATTTGAAAGTTTTGAGAAAACCGATTTGGGAAAGAGGTTGTGAAAATATAATGTTTACCATAAATGAATTTAAAAAATCAAATCCTGAATTAGATTACAAACATTTAATCTTAATTGGGCATTCAAACGGCGGAGATATAACAATGTTATTTGCTCAAAAATATCCAAATTTAGTAGATAAAATAATTTCTCTTGATAATCGTAGAGTTGAGTTTCCAAAAACATCACAACCAAAAATCTATTCTTTGCGTTCTAGCGATCAAATTGCAGACGAAGGAGTTTTACCAACAATCGAAGAACAAGAAAAGTTTAAAATAAAAATAGTTCAACTTAAAAATACGATTCATAACGATATGACAGATAATGCGACTAAAAAGCAAAAAACTGAAATGAATAAATACGTTATAGAATTTTTAAACGAATAAAAGCAACTACTGCCAACAGCCGTTTCACGAAATTGCGGGGTTTGGGATTTATCAGAATTGGTAATTTTTGAAACTAAATTTTGTCTATATTTGTAATCAAAAGTGTTGAAAATCCGCAACTTCGTGAAGCGGCGACACGTTGGCAGTAATTTTAACAAAAACGACGATTAAAATAAATGTTCGAAAAAAAATCAATAGTTGACTACTTAAAACAATATAATTTATTTACAGACAGCGAAATAAATGAATTTATAAGTTTAGCCACTATTTCTACCATAAAAAAAGGAGATTTTTTCATTAAAAAAGATGAAATCTGTACCACACTTTCCTTTGTGAATTTTGGCATTTTCCGTTCGTTCTATTATTCTAATAATGACGAAGAAATAACCTATTGTTTTACCTTTCCCAATACGTTATTAGTGGCTTATTCTTCATTTATTACACAGAATAAATCAGAAGAAAATTTACAAGCTTTAACCGATTCTGAAATTATTTCAATTTCAAAAAACACATTAGAAAACCTTGCGAAATCAAACAATAAATGGTTGAATTTTTTAAAAATAATTGCTGAAAAAGAATATGTTGAACTCGAAAAATGGATATTTAATCATCAAAAATCCAACGCCCAAAAACGATATGTAGATTTGATACACAACCATCCACAATTTGTACAACAAATTCCACTTCACTATATAGCGTCCTATCTTGGAATTACTCAAAGACATTTAAGTAGAATAAGAGCATCAATTTAATTATTAGACAAATGTCCTACTTGAATAGTATGGCAGGAGTGTAATTTTGCACTTCAATTTTAAAATAATTAAATATATGAAAACAGTAATTTTAATAGGTGCTAATGGGAAAATGGGAAAAGCAGCACTTACAGGTTTAGGAAAACACAAAGTGATTACAGCTGGTCGTTCAAATGACGGTTACGACTACCAAGTTGACATTACCAGTGAAGAATCTTTGAGAAAATTATTCAAGGAGGTTGGTCACTTTGATGCGGTTGTGAATACTGTTGGCGTATGTGAATATGCAACCTTCGAGGAAATGACTGAAGCGCAATGGATGACTACAGTAATGAGTAAAATGATGGGGCAAATCAATATTGTTAGAATAGGTCAGGAATACATTGCTGATAAAGGTTCCTTTACGCTTATTACAGGTATTCTAAATTTAAAGCCTATTCCTTTTGCTATTGCAGATGCAACTACAAGTGGTGCCATTGATACCTTTGTAAAATGTGTAGCCTTCGAAATGCCAAGAGGCATTCGTGTGAATTCAGTAAATCCAACAGTTTTAGCAGAAGCTTGGGATGTTTACGGCGATATGATGCCAGGATTTCAACCTGTACCAAGTGCATTGGTTGGTAAAGCGTTTGAGCGCTCGGTTGATGGATTTATTACTGGTCAAGTGATACTTGTTGATGCATAATTAACAAAAATTACAGCATATAGTCTTTTCAAAATATAAATTGACTATATGCTGTTTATTAAAAAACAAAAAAGAAATGGAATTAAAACTTTACCAAATTGACGCATTTACAGATACCCTTTTTGGTGGAAATCCTGCTTGTGTGGTGCCTCTTGACAATTGGTTATCAGACGACATTTTGTTGAAAATAACTAAAGAAAATGCCGTTGCAGAAACCGCTTTTTTTGTAGATAAAGGAGAAAAAATCCATTTGCGATGGTTTACGCCAGAAATTGAAATGGATTTGTGCGGTCACGCCACACTTGCAACAGCACATTGCTTAAAGACAATTTTAGATTACAAAAAAGATGAAATTGTTTTCGAAACATTAAGTGGCGACTTAATTGTTAAAGTTGAAGATGGACTATACAAAATGGACTTCCCATCAAGAATGCCTATTGCAGATACTTTACCCGAGACAATTTCAAAATCTTTAAATATCCAACCTAGGGAAATTTTAAAATCAAGAGACTATGTTTTGGTTTATGAAAACGAAACAGCAATTAGAAATATTAAAATTGACCGACAATTGTTTGACCAAATCAACCTTGATCCAGGCGGAATAATTGTAACAGCAATTGGAGATGACTGTGATTTCGTTTCTCGTTTTTTCACACCACAAGCCTCCATTTTAGAAGATCCTGTAACAGGTTCTGCTCATTGTTCTCTAGTGCCATTTTGGTCAAAAAGACTTGATAAAAAAGTACTTTATGGGCAACAAGTTTCGGAACGAATGGGAAAACTATATTGTGAAGACAAAGGAGACCGAGTTATTATTAGCGGAACAGCAAAAACCTATTCAATTGGAAAATTTTGGACAGAATAAAACTACTGCCAACAAGGGTTTTGCGTCAGGCGGGCTGAAGTGCAAAATTCAACAGCAGTTTTTCAATTGAACTTTAGTAATAATATCAACTTTTGTGCTTCGATTTCCCGCCCGAACGCAAAGCCCCAAAACGTTAGCTTCAAATTCTATAGTCCAGAATAAAATGACGCCATTTTGATTAATTCTATTTTTTTTGTAAATTTAATCCATGCAAAAATCGACAATCATTCATACCCTAAACGAGCTTCCTAGCAAATTTAATCTAGACGACTTCCTCGAAAAACTAATCGTAATTGAAAAAATTGACGAAGGTATGGAAGAGGCAAAAACAGGCAAAACCATAAGTCATGACAAGGTGAAAAAAATGGTAGCTAAATGGCACAAATAAGCTGGACAAAAAAATCCTTAAAAGATCTTCGGGCTATAAACGATTATATTTCGCTTGACTCTTCCTTTTACGCAGTACGATTTATATCTAAACTAATAAGTCGAGTTGACCAATTAATTGAATTTCCTGAATCGGGTCGTATGGTACCAGAAAAAAATGTTCATGAAATCCGAGAATTAATAGAAGGTAATTACCGAATTTTTTATCGACTACAGAAAGAAAAAATTACCATTCTTCGAATTCATAACGCTGCAAGAAGAATTAAATAGAACTATCAACACCTAACCCAACCTAAATCCCATTTGGGTTTTTAGTCTTAAGCTTTTGAAAATCGGAAAGATAATTGATTAATTTTTTTACAAATAGTAATTCTTTTATTCTTTCTAAAAAAAATTTCAAATTGGTTAAAAAAATCATTTTAAGATACCTCTAAAATAGTATAATTTTAGTAAATTCGTGGCACAAAATTTAATTCACTAATTAACCACATAACCACTCAACAATTAAATCCTATGGCATTTGATATCGAAATGATTAAAAAGGTTTACGCTAATATGCCGGCTCGCATTGAGGCAGCGCGTAAAAACCTTGGAAGACCTTTAACTTTAGCAGAAAAAATTCTTTATTCGCATTTAGATGCCAGTACTGAATTAAAAGACTATCCGCGTGGTTCTTCGTATGTAGATTTTAATCCAGATAGAGTTGCTATGCAAGATGCTACAGCTCAAATGGCGTTATTACAGTTTATGCAAGCTGGTCGCCCTACAGTGGCGGTTCCTTCATCAGTTCATTGCGACCATTTAATTCAAGCTAAAGTTGGTGCCAATGATGATTTAAGCAGAGCAAAAACAGAAAGCGAAGAAGTATTTAATTTCTTAGCTTCTGTATCAAATAAATACGGCATTGGTTTCTGGAAACCAGGTGCAGGTATTATTCACCAAATTGTTTTAGAAAATTATGCTTTCCCGGGTGGAATGATGATTGGTACCGATTCTCACACAGTAAACGCTGGTGGTTTGGGTATGATTGCCATTGGTGTTGGTGGAGCTGATGCTTGCGATGTAATGGCTGGTTTACCTTGGGAATTAAAAATGCCTAAATTAATTGGTATTAAATTAACTGGTAAATTAAACGGTTGGGCAAGTGCAAAAGATGTTATTTTAAAAGTGGCTGGTATCCTTACTGTAAAAGGTGGAACGGATAAAGTAGTTGAATATTTTGGTGAAGGTGCTGTAAGCTTATCTTGTACTGGTAAAGGAACTATTTGTAATATGGGTGCAGAAATTGGAGCAACTACTTCTACTTTTGGTTACGATGAAAGTATGAGCCGTTACTTATCTGCTACTGGCCGCGCTGATGTGGCTGCTTTAGCTGATGGTATTAAAGAACATTTAACAGGTGATGCAGAAGTTTATGCTGATCCTTCTAAATATTTCGACGAAGTAATTGAAATTAACTTATCTGAATTAGAACCATACGTAAATGGTCCTTTTACTCCAGATTTAGCAACACCTATTTCTCAATTAAAAGCAGCCGCTGAAAAGAATGGCTGGCCATTAAAAATTGAAGCAGGTTTAATTGGTTCTTGTACAAACTCTTCTTACGAAGATATTTCTCGTGCCGTATCATTAGCAAAACAAGTTTCTGCAAAAGGTTTAAAATCTAAAGCAGAGTTTATGATTAACCCAGGATCTGAGCAAATTCGTTACACCATTGAGCGCGATGGTTTCTTAGATGTGTTTGCAGAAGTTGGAGCAACCGTATTTACTAATGCTTGCGGACCTTGTATTGGAATGTGGGATCGTGTAGGTGCCGAAAAACAAGAGAAAAACACCATCGTTCACTCTTTTAACCGTAACTTTGCTAAACGTGCTGATGGTAATCCAAATACGTATGCATTTGTTGCATCTCCCGAAATTGTTACTGCATTAGCTATTGCAGGTGATTTAGGATTTAACCCATTAACTGATACATTAACAAACGAAAAAGGCGAACAAGTAAAATTAGACGCTCCTAATGGTGATGAATTGCCAACTAAAGGATTTGCAGTTGAAGACGCAGGATATCAAGCACCAGCAGCAGATGGAAGCAAAGTTCAAGTTTTAGTAGAACCAACTTCTAAACGTTTACAATTATTAGATCCATTTGCAGCATGGACAGGCGTTGATTTTAAAGGCTTAAAATTATTAATTAAAGCTAAAGGAAAATGTACAACTGATCATATTTCAATGGCTGGTCCTTGGTTAAAGTTCCGTGGGCATTTAGATAATATTTCTAATAACATGTTAATTGGTGCTGTCAATGCATTTAACGAAAAAACAGATTCAGTTAAAAATCAATTAACAGGCGAATATGCTGGCGTACCAGTTGTACAACGTGCGTATAAAGCAAATAACATTTCCTCTATTGTAGTGGGTGACGAAAATTATGGTGAAGGTTCATCTCGTGAACACGCCGCAATGGAACCTCGTCATTTAGGTGTAAAAGTAGTTTTAGTAAAATCATTTGCTCGTATCCACGAAACAAACTTAAAAAAACAAGGTATGTTAGGTATTACTTTTGCTAATACAGCTGATTACGATAAAATTAAAGAAGATGATAGCATTGATATCTCTGGTTTAACAACGTTTGCACCAGGCGTTCAATTAACGATTACATTAAATCATGCAGATGGAAGTAAAGAAGAATTTAAAGTAAATCATAGCTATAATGCTCAACAAATTGAGTGGTTTAAAGCTGGTGGCGCTTTAAATATTATTAGAGCATCTGTAAAAGCATAGTATAATTTATACTTTTGAATTTAAAAATCCCATCAAATTATTGATGGGATTTTTTTATTACACCAAACAATTAGTATATACGGAAATATTGATTACCTTTGAGGACTTCTTACGAAGATTGTATCTCAATCTGGTTTGTAATATCCTTTACAACTCTAATATTTTTACACTTTTCTTAACGAATTATAATAAAATAAGTAAACCCGTTTGCCTATTGGTAAACACAAAACAAACAACAACATGAACAAAGGAACAGTAAAATTTTTTAACGAAGCAAAAGGTTTCGGATTTATTAAAGACGATAACGGACAAGAAATATTCGTTCACGCAACAGGATTAATTCACGAAATTCAAGAAAACGATCAAGTAACTTACGATATTCAAGATGGTAAAAAAGGTCTTAATGCAGTTAATGTAAGTCGCGTATAATTATCTATTTGCAAAAAAATAAAAAACCTTTGCTTTGCAGCAAAGGTTTTTTTTTATGCCTTTAAGTAGTTAAACTATTTACCTGCTAATAAAAACATGGCTGCCATACGAACAGCAACACCGTTTTCTACTTGATCTAAAATAATAGATTGGCTACCATCTGCTACTTCACTTGTAATTTCAACACCACGATTAATAGGTCCTGGATGCATGATGACAATTTTTTTAGAAAGAGAATCTAACATCGTTTTATCTAATCCATACAACATCGTGTATTCTCGAATTGAAGGAAAGAATTTAATGTCTTGTCTTTCTAATTGAATACGCAACATATTGGCGGCATCGCACCACTCTAGTGTTTTTCTTAAATCTAACTCAACCGAAACGCCTAAACTTTCAACGTATTTAGGAATCAATGTTTTTGGCCCACACACTTTAACTTGAGCACCTAATTTTTGCAAACAAAAAATATTAGACAAGGCTACTCGTGAATGAAGAATATCACCAATAATGGCAATTTTTTTTCCTTTTAAATCTCCTAATTTTTCTTGTAACGAATAAGCATCTAATAACGCTTGAGTAGGATGTTCGTGAGCACCATCACCAGCATTAATGATTTTTGCTTTTACCTTATTTGACAAATAAACCGCTGCACCAGGACTAGAATGCCTCATTACAATCATATCCACTTTCATGGCAAGAATATTATTTACCGTGTCAGTTAATGTTTCTCCTTTTTTTACAGATGAAGAAGATGCTGAAAAATTGATGGTGTCTGCACTCAAACGCTTTTGAGCTAATTCAAAAGATAAACGTGTTCGAGTAGAATTTTCAAAAAATAAATTAGCTATGGTAACATCTCTTAATGATGGAACTTTTTTGATTGGTCTATTTATAACTTCTTTAAAATTTTTAGCGGTATCTAATATTAATTCAATATCCTGTTTAGTGATATCTTTAATTCCTAATAAATGATTGACGCTTAATTGACTCATATTTTATTTATAAATATCGTTCTTTAATAATATTAACGTGATGCTGAGCATGTCCGCACATAAAATAACCTAATGCTAAAACCGAAACTTCGCCTAAAGCAATCTTCCCTTTTAGAAGTAATTCTTTTTCTGATAACTGTTTAAATAATAAAATGTTAGACAGTCTTATTGAATCAAATTCGTCAACTAACATTTGCATATTAGTATTACTCAAATTGGCATTTTGAGCGTATAAATTTTCATCAAAACTTAATGGCTGTTGATTATCTCCCCTTGCAAATCGTAAGGCTCTATAACCCAAAATACGTTCTGTATCTACAATATGATTGATGACTTGTTTAACCGTCCATTTACCATCATCGTAAAAATAATTTTGCTTCAAGCGAGGAATTTCTTCAATAAAATCTAAAACAGACTGATGGTTAATTTTTAAAGCAGAAATCACATCACCTTCTTCAATTAACTGAAGGTATTTTTCAAAATAGTCAGGATAATCTTTTTTAGTAGGTCTCATTTTATTTATCAATCAGTGTTACACAATCTTTTCCATCACTCTCTTTCCATTCCACTTTCACATTTTGCGTTTGTATGGAATCAATTATTAAGCCAGTATATTTTGCTTGAATTGGAACATGTCGACTAAATCGTCTATCAACCAGAACAAGCAATTCAACGTCATTAGGCCTTCCAAATGCCAACATGGCGTCTAATCCAGCTCTAATGGTTCTTCCGGTAAACAAAACATCATCAACTAATATGACATTTTTATCTTCAATAATAAAATCAATATTTGTTTTGTTTGGCTTTAACTCTTTTTTCCGAAAATCATCACGGTAAAATGTAATATCTAAATCACCACAATGAATGTTTGTTTTTAAAATTTTTTCGAGTAAAACTTGTAATCTACGTGCTAAAAAAACGCCTCTTGGTTGCAAACCAATGATAACAGAATTACTAAAATCGTTATGAACTTCTATTAATTGATAGCAAAGACGAGTAAGAGTAACTTCTAATTGTTTATTTTCTAATAGAACTCTAGGCTTCAAGGTAATAGTTGTTTAAATTATTGTTACTAGTTATTTGATAGTATCTAGAGTTTAAATTTATAGTTATAATTTCAAACAACCAAACACTTCTATCAAACAAAACTATTTTTTACATAAAAATCGTTTGAGTTCTATCTGGTCCAATTGAGGTGATGCTAATAGGCACTTCAACTAACTTCTCAATGTATTTGATATAATCAATTAATTCTTTTGGTAATTCACTTTTCTGCGTCATTTTTGTTAAATCAACGTTCCATCCTTTTACGGTTTCATAAACGGGAGTCACATCACTTGGGTCAATGCTATATGGCAAATAATCAATTTTTTCACCTTTATGCATATAATGTGTACAAATTTCCAAGGTTTCAAAATCGGATAAAATATCAGCTTTCATCATCATTAATTCTGTTACACCATTAATTGCGATAGCGTATTTTAAGGCAGGAATATCTAACCAACCACAACGGCGTGGACGACCAGTCGTTGCACCGAATTCACGACCAATTTGACGCATCTTCTCTCCTACTTCATTTTCCAATTCTGTTGGAAAAGGTCCACTACCTACTCGTGTGCAATATGCTTTAAAAATTCCAATGACATTACCAATTCGGTTTGGGGCAATTCCTAATCCATTACAAGCACCAGCACAAATTGTATTTGATGAAGTTACAAAAGGATAAGAACCAAAATCGATGTCTAATAAAGATCCTTGTGCACCTTCTGCCAATATTTTTTTTCCTTTTTTAATAGCGTCGTTTATAAAATGTTCGCTATCTATAAACGTTAAGTTTTTTAATTCTTCTATGGCTGCAAACCAAGCTGGCTCTAATTCAGAAAGATTATATTCAAATTTATGAAATTCTAATATCTGCTTATGTTTTTCAACTAAAGCGTTATACTTATCTTTAAAATTAGGACTTTCAATATCTCCTATTCGTAAACCATTACGACCAGTTTTATCCATATAAGTTGGTCCAATACCTTTTAACGTTGAACCAATTTTATCTTTTCCTTTTGCTGCTTCACTTGCAGCATCTATTAAACGATGGGTTGGTAAAATTAAATGAGCACGTTTACTGATGACTAGTTTTTTACTGACATCAACACCCATTCCAACTAAAGCATCAATTTCTTTTTTGAAAATAACAGGATCAATTACAACACCGTTACCTACCACATTTAAAGCCGTAGGATGAAATATTCCGCTTGGTATCGTATGTAAAACGTGTTTAATACCATTAAACTCTAAAGTATGACCAGCATTTGGCCCACCTTGAAAACGAGCAATGATGTCGTATTTAGGAGTTAATACATCAACAATTTTCCCTTTTCCTTCATCGCCCCATTGAAGGCCTAATAATACGTCTGCTTTATTCATTTTAAGTAGTGCTTTTTAATAATATTGAAAGTCATCAAATTTACAATTAACCTTTAATTAATATTGAAATAACAAATTAACAATTCATTGATTTTTGAACAATATAAGGTGTTTTCATTAAGACATTTACCTATTAAAATGAAATAGATGAAAGTGTGTTAATTTGTTTTTTTTGCTTTAGTTTTATGATGCTCGCAAGCTCCAGTTTCTTTTAAGGTTCTGCATTTAGCGAAGAAATTAAGAGAGTGATGGAATACATCGAAGTTTAGCATATCTTCTGCCATTTTTTGAATTTGCATAATTCGAGGGTCACAAAATTCAAATACTTTCTCACAATCACTACAAATCATGTGATCATGTTGTTTAAATTTATAAGCTTTTTCAAATTGAGCAATGTTTTTCCCGAATTGATGTTTTGTTACTAAACCAGCGTCTAATAACAATTCAATATTATTATAGAGAGTTGCTCTACTTACACGGTACTTTTTATTTTTCATCATCACATACAACCCTTCAATATCGAAGTGTCCTTCGTGAGAATAAATCTCATTAAGTATCGCAAATCGCTCAGATGTTTTTCGATGTTTGTTTTGTTCGAGATAGTCCGTTAATATTTTCACAACGGCTTCTTTTGTTTCGTTTGTCATCCTATTATTTTAATTATTATCAATTCGAATCACATTTGTAACTCCTTTTACTTTTTTCATAATTTCTATCAGATGATTTAAATGTTTGGCATCATGAACATAAACCATTATAGTGCCTTCAAATATACCGTCTTCTGTGTCAAATTTTATGGAGCGCATATTTATATTTAACTGGCTTGAAATAACTTTAGTTACATTATTTACTAATCCAATTTCATCTGTTCCCATAATTTTAATTCCTGCTAAAAAAGAAATTAAATGGTCATTATTCCACTTTGCTTTAACAACTCTAAAGGCATAATTTGAAAGTAATTTTATAGCACTCGGACAATTCACGCGATGAATTAAAATACCATCGTTAGCTGAAACAAATCCAAATACATCATCACCAGGAATTGGAGAACAACAAGTTGATAATTTATAATCTAACTTTTGCATGTCATCACCAATCACAAGCATATCTGAACTTCCTCTTACATTGGTAACTAATTCATCAATATTATTATCTTTTTTTCGCGGTTTATGCTTATCAGGATCTGCTTTGTGTTCTACAAATTCTTTTAACTCTTTTATGTCAACGTTTCCTAAAGCTACTCTATAATAGAGCTCAGCTAGTGAGGATAACTTTAAAAAAGACATAAATTCGTTGATATGATTTAAAGTATAATCTAATTTAAACTTTAAAAATTTCTTTTCTAAAATAGCTTTTCCATCTTCCGCAATTCGTCTTCTATTTTCTTTTAATGCATTCTTTATTTTGGATTTAGCACGAGCTGTAACTACAAAATTAATCCAATCATCTTTTGGAGTTTGTTTTGAAGACGTTAATATTTCAACTTGTTCACCACTCTTTAATTGATAACTTAATGGAACCAGTTTATGATTTACTTTAGCGCCAATACATTGTTCTCCAACTTTGGTATGAATCTCAAAAGCAAAATCTAAAGCAGTTGCAGTCGAAGGTAAATTTTTCATTTCGCCCTTTGGTGTAAAAACAAAAATTTCATCTGCAAATAAATTAAGTTTAAAATCGTCAATAAATTCAAGTGCGTTAGGATCAGGATTGTCTAACATTTCTCTAATGCGACGCAACCAAATTTCCAAATTATTTTCTTTTTCAATCGCAGCTTCTTTGTATTTCCAATGAGCCGCATAACCCATTTCAGCTAATTCATCCATTCTTGTGGTACGGATTTGAACTTCTACCCACTTTCCTTCAGGTCCCATCACGGTTGTATGTAAACTTTCATACCCATTACTTTTCGGCGTAGAAATCCAATCACGCAAACGATCCGGATTTGGATGATAAAAATCCGTAATGATGGAATATATCTTCCAACAATCAGATTTTTCCTTTTCCATTGTTGAATTAATGACAATTCTTATGGCAAATAAATCATAAATTTCTTCGAAAGGGACGCCCTTATTCTTAATTTTATTATAAATAGAATAAATTGATTTAGGTCTTCCAAATATTTTAAACTTAAATCCTTGTTCTTTTAAAATATCATTAATTGGATCAATGAAATTTTTAATAAACTTTTTTCGAACAGACTCCGTTTCTGCTAATTTTTGAGTAACGGTATTAAACCAATCTTCATCTGTGTATTTTAATCCTAAATCCTCTAATTCTGACTTTACAGAATTTAAACCCAAACGGTGAGCTAAGGGAGCATATAAATACAATGTTTCGCCAGCAATTTTCATTTGCTTATCACGCTTCATATGATCTAGCGTTCGCATGTTATGCAATCTATCAGCTAACTTAATTAGGATTACCCTCACATCTTCCGATAAAGTCAATAACATTTTTCTGAAGTTTTCGGCTTGTACAGAAGAGGTTTGATCAAACACTCCCGAAATTTTTGTCAGTCCATCAATAATTTGACAAACTTTATCACCAAACATTCCTTTAATATCATCAAGCGTAATATCAGTGTCTTCAACCGTATCGTGCAATAATGCACAAACAATAGCTGTTGTTCCTAATCCAATTTCTTCTGCACAAATTTGAGCCACTGCAATTGGATGGTAAATATAGGGTTCGCCTGATTTTCGGCGCATTTCTTTATGAGCATTGACTGATACTTCAAATGCTTTTCGAATAATTTCCTTATCGCCTGGTTCTAAGCGACGTTTGCATGCGTTTATTAAATTTTTGTACCTACTTAAAATTTCTTTTTTTTCGGCAGCTAAATCTATTTCCATAGTTGAGTTCTGTATTCGAAAGATACAATTATAAATCAAAAAAAATCTGAATTAAGATTACAAGTTGTTGGCATTATATTGTGAATAGTGGTATTTAAAAAAATCCTATTTTTGTAAAAATGAAACTACTTCAGTATACCTACTATTTTTTCCGTTCGCTTTGTTTGAGAGGTCCGTTAAATACGTTTAAATTATTGTCTTATGAAAGATCATTTGAAAAAAAGTTTAACATTAAAACATTATCTATAGTTAATTTAAAAGACTTAACACTCGCTGGAATTAATTCTTCAGAAAACCACCATTATCAAGGTGCTAGTTATTATATTTTATTTAAAGTTTTTGATGTATTGCCATCGGAGTTAAAAAACAAAGCAATCATTGATTATGGTTGCGGAAAAGGGAGGGCTCTATTCGTAGCAGAAGCTTGCGGTTTTAAAAAGTTAATTGGAGTTGATATTGCCAAAGAATTAATTGAAGATGCAAAAAACAATGAATTAGTTTACTCAAAAAAAAATATCAATAGTGAATTCATCTTTGAATTTGAAGATGCAACCAAGCATGTAATACCAAACGATGCTGAGGTTTTTTATTTTTTTAACCCTTTTGGAAAACAAATACTTCAAGACGTTTTAACGAATATAAAAAACAGTTTACTTAATCATCCACGAACTATTTATTGCATATATTTAAATCCCTTATATCATTCAATTTTTGAAGAAAATGGATTCAACGTTTACAAAACAATAAAAAGCTGGAGGTATTTAGAAGGAGTTATTTACAAACTTAACTAATTCCCTATTTATCTAAAATAGATTTAATATTTGGTCGAAAATACAGATTACTTTTTAGGATTTTCCCATCTTCTCTAAAAATAGGATTTCCATTTTCATCTAATTTACTAAGGTTACTTTGTTGAATTTCATTAAACACTTCTTCAATTTTATGCTGTAAACCATGTTTACAAATTGTTCCAAACAAGATATATAATTGATCGCCAATAGCATCAGCGATTTCAACTAAATCACCATTCTGACAAGCTTCTAAGTATTCGTCGTTTTCTTCTTTAATTAAATTATAACGCAACGTATAATCTTTCTCATCAATAAGTGTTGGCTCATTTGCATTTCCAATTTTAAAAGTTTCATGGAAATGATGAACATCCATTATTTTATCAAACAAAGGCTTTTTCGTTTCCATTATTTTTTATTTTTTTTATTTTTATACTCTTGATTTATTCCTTTTAAAATATCGTTAGTGATATCTAATTTCGGATTTACTAACAAAATAGTAGGCATCATATCAGAATAAGACAACACATAATCAAACTTCCCATTGTTATACTTTGCTAAAAAATCTTTTACGTTTTTATTCAATTCAATATTCTTTTCCTCTAATTCAATTCCAAGATTTTGCATTTGAAGTTCTTTATTAGCGATTTCTTGTTGTTGTCTTTCTAAATTTGTCTTTTGCTTCATTAAGTCTGCTTCAGAAGCGATACCCGCTTGAGCAGATTGTTGAAACGATTCATAATCTTTTTGAAACCTTGTTGTTAACGTTTGCATTTGACTTTCAATCACACTCTTCTTCGATTTTAAAACTTTTGTAAAATCAGCAATATAGGCATAATGCTCATTAATACTATCTGTATTGATGTAAGCTATTTTAGCGTCAGCTAAATTAGAGGCACTTGTTACTATAATTGGATTTTTATTCTCAACTTCATTTTGTGATGAAACATCTCCAGAATTTTTTAATGAATGAACCTGATAAAATAAAATTGCAACGGCAACTACTAATATTCCATTTATAATAAATGATAAATTTTTCATTTTTAAGTTTGTTTAGTGACGATAAATATAAGCAATCATTAAAAAATAATGAGATTATTTTACAATTTTTAAGACAGTTTTAACCATTATTCTTATATCGACGAAAAAACTTTGTTCTTCAATATATTTTAAATTTAATCCTAGTTTAATAGGCATAATTTGTTTTATATAGGTCTCCTCTGGCGATGAAGATTGGGCTAATAAGTCATTCTCATTAAAAAATTGAAGTGATGCATAATCTGTAATTCCAGGTTTAACATTCAAAATGGTTAGTTGTTCTTTTGTATATAAATCAACGTATTTTCTCACTTCAGGACGTGGGCCTACTAAACTCATTGTACCAAGTAATACATTGAAAAGTTGAGGCAATTCATCTATTTTATATTTTCTCAAGTAATAGCCCAACCGTGTAACCCTCGGATCTCTTCCTCCAACAGTTAATAATCCTAG
>JBIISW010000003.1:0-44526 GCA_044340865.1 Bacteroidia bacterium
AAATGGGTTGATGCCATTCCCAAGGTGTGTAGGCTTGTTGATACAATTCATGCAATTCTTTACCATTCCATAATGAATTTTCATCATTAATGATATAGACACCTTTCATTGTAATGGTATCAGCTGTATAAGTCTGTAATTTTATAGCGTGTGCTCCAGCCAATGCTGCTGCATCAACAATTTCCAATGCTCTTTCAAGCGACTGATTATGATTGCCACTCATTTCTGCAATAATAAACGGGCTATGGTTTAGACCAACAGTATGATGAGCTATTTTGATGTCTTTCATTTTGTGACTTTTAATTTAACACTTTCAGTATTGTTTACTAAAACAAATTGTTCTTGTGAAAATCCTGCTTTTTTAAACGTTGCAATTGATGCTTTATTCTCTATTTTGATATAAGCAAAAATTTCATTTTCAGAATAATTTTTAAAAAAATGTTGACATGCAAGCCTCAACATTTTAGGACTATATCCAAAACCTCTATAATTTTTGTCAACTGATATACCAATAATAACTTCCTCTTCAATGTTATTAATTCTAACTTGACCAATTGCTGACTGATCTTGATTAAAAAATACGAGAAATAAAAAATGAGGATTTTCTATTTTAGAGGTAAACCAATTGACATGATTGAGGTATTGAATTTCATCTTGTTGAAATGAATTGTGACGAACCATTTCATCATTAGCCCATGTAAAATACAAATCAACATCGTTTCTGTTTGCAACTCTCATTGAAATTGGACTTAAATCTAATGAGTGGATAACCACATCAACTTTTTTTTCATTTATTTTAATAAGCTCCTTATATCTATTTACTTCCGTAAAACCAGCTTCTTGAAGGGCGATATATAAATGTGGTCTTAAATCGTATGCATAGGTGAACATACTTTTAAAATTAAGATAATCATTCGCTACTTTTTTTAGAATAGTTAAATAATTTACCCAATCCGAAATAAACACATCAACATTTTTATTTCGCGAAGTTTCAGTTAAAAAAGAAATTTCAGCCGTTTTAGATTCCCAATCAATATGAACTAGTCCGCCATAGCCAATTAATTTATGGTTTTCTAAAAAACTAAACAATAATTGTTTGGGTTCTTCTTCATCAAATAATTTATCTACAACCGTTTTAAAATAATGCTCTTGCTGCTCAATTGACAAAAAAGTTTCTTGACGAAGTATGTCTAATTGGTTGTTTCTCCAATTCATGATATCATACTTATCGTCATCACGAATGGGAACTAAACTATAAATTCCATTTATAAATGTATCAGAATTAATATTTTTATAAGTCCGATTCATTTATTTTTTATTCAGTAAATAGTTAAATTTTATTTCTGCCATTTCCCAATCATCTGGATTATCAATATCTTGACACTCATTATCTGAAAGTAACACATAACCTGTATTATCTGTTAACAACTGCTGTTTTACTAAGAAAGTTTCAACATCAAAAAAATAAAATTGGCCAGCATCATGATAAATAACCTCCAAGTCTTGCGATCGCTTTGTTTTATTTTCAGGCCATAGCATTTCTAATTTTCCATTACAATCCTTTAAACCTCTTTGTATTGGATACGAAAAACGTGTAGCAGAAATAACGGAATCAAATTCGGCATTTTCAAATTGACGCCAAGCCTTCTTTAAATGATTCTCATTAATTAAAACAGCAGTAGGATAAATACAACATACATTTGTAACATCCACCTGATTCTCATTCAAATTATTTATAACCTCTACCAAAACTTCAGATGTTGTAGCAAAATCATCTGCATTTTTTTCTGATCGTAAAAAAGGAACGCTTGCCCCATATTTTTTAGCAATATCAGCTATTTCCATTGAATCTGTTGAGACTATCACATCATCAAAAATTCCTGATTTTAAAGCCGCTTCAATAACATAAGCAATAATTGGCTTCCCTAAAAAGAGTTTTATGTTTTTATGAGGAATGCGTTTACTATTATTTCTTGCAGGAATAATGGCAATTGATTTCAATTTTTTAGTTATTAAACCTTCTTTTTCCATCACAATCTTACAGGTTTATTTAATTTTTGTAGTTCTATTTTTATATCAAGTGGCGTATATTGTGTAAAATGAAATATACTCGCAGACCCTACAGCTTCTGTTGTTGAGCTCAAAAACAAATCATTAAAATGCGCCATATTTCCGCCACCACCAACTGCTATAATTGGAATATTTGTTTTTGATGCCACGCTATTAACGAGATTAACATCAAACCCATTCATCATACCATCACAATCAACACTCGTTACAACAAATTCACCAACATGACATTCATTCATGTCATGTATAAATTCATCAAGTGTAATATCTAAATTAAGTTTATTATAAATAGAATAGTTATCTCCCTTTTTAATCGCATCTACGGAAATTGAAATACACTGACTTCCGAAAAAAGAAACACATTCTTTTATAAATAATTTATCGGTTAACGCTTTTGTTTTGATGATTACTTTATCTGCACCAATTTTTAATAAGTTATTAATATCGTTAATGCTAGATATACCACCACCAATTCCAACAGGCATATAACACTCTTTAATTACGTCAGCAACAAGCTTCAAATTTATTTTTCGATTTTGTTGAGATGCTGAAATATCTAAAAAAATAAGTTCATCTACACCCCTGCTGTTATAAACACGGGCAGCTTGAACTGGGTTTCCAACCATTCGTGGATTAGAAAATTGTTTTGTTTTAACAAGCCCTAAACCATTAAACGTTAATATTGGTATAACTCTAACCTTTAACATTTGAAAAGTAATTTCTTAAAAGTTGAAGTCCACTATCTTGACTTTTTTCTGGATGAAACTGCGTAGCGAACATATTCTCATGTTGAATACTCGAAACTAATTTATCACCATAGTTGACATAAGAAGATATGTCATTTGTATCTGTAACCTCAAAATGATAACTATGAATAAAATAAAAATCATTACTTATAATTCCATTAAAATAGGTTGCATTTTTAATCTCAATATCATTCCAACCCATGTGAGGAATTCTTAAATGAGGTGCATCAATTTTTTTCACTTCTCCTTTAATCCAACCTAAACCTTTGCACCTATCAGGCTCGTTTCCATACTCTGCAATTAATTGCATACCTAAACAAATTCCCAAAAAATTCTTTTTTTCATTGATAACAAGTTTTGTAAGAAGTTCGTCCAATTTATGCTCCTTTAAATTATGCATACCTTGTTTAAATGATCCAACGCCTGGCAACACAATATAGTTAGATTCTGTTATTATGTGATGATCGTTTGTAATTATAGATTTTAAATTCAAAAAGTTTAGAGCCTTTTGAACTGAAGCCACATTACCCATTCCATAATCTACAATCGCTATCATTTATTGAACTTCAAAATTTCGTTTCAAATTACCATCAGCATCTCTCACAAAATTCCCATATTCATCTTGCTCAAATAAAATTGAATTTGTAAACGAATCTATAATCGCATCTACCTCCGATTTACTCATTCCTGAGTAAATAATAAATTCATTAATTGAATCATGTGGGTATTTTCCATCAAACTGTTTTACCAGTTTCAATCCTTCTTCACGAGTTACTCGTTTATTTCTAATATCAATACACGCATGATCGGATGCCCTTCCAAAACCGTATTTTACAAACTTTAAATAATCATGTAATCCAACTAATTTCTCGTCAATATTTTCATAATTTGTGTAAGTTCCTTCTACAACTCCATCTTCTTTTACAGCAAATCCATATTCTTTCGCTATTTCTAGTTGCTTTCTTGCGTCCCAAAAAAAGTAATGCCCTAAAAATATCCCCGTAACCCCTACACGCTCTATATCCTCATCTGATGGGTAAAAATAAGGCGTTAATTCTTTTTCTGTTATACCATCAACACCAATCATATCTTGAATTCTATTTCCTAATAAACCACCAAATTCTTCTAACCATGTTCTATTTAAAATTCTATTTTTAACAGTTTCTAATGATGGTCCTCCATATTCCTGTTGAGGATTTTCTCCCCAAATAATTAAAGGGATGTTAAATTTTACAGCCATTAAAACTGGTATAGTAAATATTCCTATATGATTTGGCCACATTTCATCGCCTACTCGCTTAAAACTTTCCAAAACCATTTTTTTATAAACAACGTTATTTTTTTTGAAATGAATTACATCCATCCCCATTTTTGTAAGGTTATCTAAATTTCTTTGCCCAAGCTCGGTAACAGCGGTAGTTTCAAAGCATACACAAAGAGGGTTTAAACCACACACCTCTTTCATAAAATAAGCTTGATAAGTACTATCTTTACCTCCACTTACCGGTATTAAACAATCGTAGCCAATTTTGCCTTTTGGTAATTTGAAGTGTGATAAAATGCTATTAAAATCGACTTCTCTTTGTTTCCAATCTACTCCTTTATCTTTTTCTTCAGCAGCAACACAAGCACTACAAATTCCATTTTCATCAAAATGTAAATCTGGCTTTGTTTCTGGATAAACACATTTTTTACAATATCTAATTTTCATAACCCTCTACTTTTTTATTAGAAACCAAGTAATATCATCCTGGGGAAAAGCAGGGTCATTTCTATAGGCGAATCCATAATCAATGAGTTTGGTATCATTAAATTTATTAAGAAATTCTCCTGCAAAATCTCTTTTAAAAAGTCTATCTTGATACCCTCTGTATAATATTTCAACTGGTGAAGGATTGTAATATTCAGCAATTAAAATATATTTTGAACTCGATTCATATAACTTTTCATACACTAATGAAAGCATTTCAGGATTTATATGAATTAAAACCCCTTTGATGAGCGATAATTGAACTTTAGACTGAATAGTTGCGTCATAAATTGAGCCATTAAAAACATTACTCTTTCCTATTAATTTTTCTAATTCTTTTGCACCTTCATTATTTATTTCTATTCCTTTCATTTGAATTTCAGGGTACAATAATTTAAGTGCTTTAAGATTCATGCCTATGTTTGCACCGAACTCTATACATGAGTCTATACTCCCTGCTTGTTTTAATGCTTTCACAAAGAAATTTAAATTTGAAGCCAAGAGTTTATCTCCTTGATTCCTTAAGATATATTCGTTTCCAAATTCTTCGGCCCAAAATTTTTCTTGTTCTGTTTTATATGTCATTTTATTTTTTTTATTGGTATAAATTTAATATTTTTTATTTCGTTTTAAACTTAAGGTATCAATTAGTTCATTCTAAAGATTAATTAAAAAACAAAATTCTCGTCCACATGAGTTTTAATTAAATTACGTATTTCATCAATACCAACCCAATCTTGATTTTCGGCAGAATTATATTGAAAGCCAGCAGGAACTTTAGTTGCATGAAAATGCTTTGTATAATCATCCATACTCCAATTAGGAACTTGAGGTAAAATAGCATAATACTTTCCGAGGTCGTAAGTTGAAAATGAATCGGAAGAGGTAATCATTTCTTCATGAATTTTTTCACCTGGACGTATTCCAATAATTTCATGTTTACATTCTGGCCCAATGGCTTCAGCCACATCTGTAATTTTATAAGAAGGTATTTTTGGAACAAAAATTTCTCCACCCCAAGCTGTTTCCATCGCATGTAAAACCATATCAGCACCTTCTTGCAAAGTAATATTAAAGCGTGTCATCGTAGCATCTGTAATTGGTAAAACACCTGTCTTTTTTCGATTTAAAAAAAATGGAATGACTGAACCGTTTGATCCCATAACGTTTCCGTAACGAACCACCGAAAATTTAATATCCCGTGTACCTTTAATATTATTAGCCGCCACAAATAATTTATCAGAACATAACTTAGTAGCACCATATAAATTAATAGGTGCGGCCGCTTTATCTGTAGAGAGTGCCACCACATTTTTTACACCTGTAGCAAGTGCGGCATTAATAACGTTTTCAGCACCTAACACATTTGTTTTAACGCATTCCATAGGATTGTATTCTGCTATATGCACATGCTTCATAGCTGCAGCGTGTATAACGTATTCGATGCCTTCAAAAGCTCTTACTAATCTGTCATAATCCCTTATGTCGCCAATAAAATAACGCATTGCTGCATATTTATGTTCAGGAAATTCTTGATTCATTTGAAACTGTTTTTGTTCATCTCGCGATAAAATAACTAAACGTTTGACTAACGGCCAACGTTCTAAAATAGTTTTGGTTAACTGCTGACCAAGAGATCCTGTTCCGCCTGTAATTAAAATTGATTTATGATTTAAGTCTAACATAGTTTTTAATTTATTTAATTTTTGATAAATCTTTAGATTGATAGTATGATGCGATTTCGTTATATATTAATTTTATTTCACTAGTAGTTAAGTCATAATACATAGGCAATCGAAGCAAACAATCAGAATATAAATCTGAATTTGGCAATTCTCTTTGATCGTGAGTTACTAATTAAAAATATAAGGAGATAGATAAATTGTAAAATAAAAAGTTCTACTATTAAAAAATAATTATCAAACAAAAAGTCAATTATTTTTATTTTAACTGTGTTTAAAGTCATGTATTTAAGCAAGAATTAAATGATTGATAGAAGATGTAAATTCCTTGTAATTAACATCTGCATTAAAATGCATTTCCCAATATAGTTTGCACTTTTGATGAAACTCATATGTGTTTTTACTTGAATTGCTAAACTCCTTGATTCTATCAGAAACATCTCTTGCATCAAAATCAGGTCCAATTAAAAATCCGGTTTTATCATTACAAATTTCATTGCAACCACCAACATCTGTGCTCATTATTGGTATTCCATAACTTTGTGCTTCCATCATAGATACTGGCAAACCTTCGGAAGAACTCAAACTTATAAATAAATTAATAGCGGTTGTTTTATAAAATAAATCAATTTCTTGTTTTGATAACAATCCATAAAAAACAACTTCAATATGATTTGGGAGAGTTGTTACTAGTTTTTGTATATTTTCAAAATCAGGTCCATTGCCAATAACATGCCAAGTAATAGGTATTTCAGTGTGTTTTAAAATATCTACCATTAAATGCAAGCGCTTAACGTCACGAATGATAGAACAACTTGCTATTTGAAATTTCTCTGAAATAGGATTTATTTGATTTGTGTCATTTAAGGTTCCCAAATAATTCGATTTTATTTTTTTTTCATAAGTTGGGTTATTTTTTTTCAAGTGATTAGCTCCAGCTTTTGAAACAGAAAAAACAGAATCTATATATTTAAATTGTAGTTTACGAAATGGTATAAAATTATATTCTGTTTGATTTTCAAATACGTCGAAACCATGTGCTCTGCTGATTGCAACAGATTGAGGTAAAATCTGCTTGACCAATGCAGCGATAGTTGCATAATCACTAAACCAATACGAGTATAAGTAAGTTTTTCCTGAACGAGTGTTGCTTATAATTGACGAGTAATAAAATGCTTTAACTATTAATTGCTTGAGTAACGAATAATTATATACAATTAATTTAAAAACTAACTTTTTTTTTACTAATAAATTAAAATCACTAAATACCCATTTAATAGCTTTTAGCAAAATAGAGATTCTTAATTTTTGCTTAATAATTATTGGCGGTGGGATTACAAAACAATTTTCAGGTAAAGACTTAATGGAAACTGTTCCATTTTGAGGTAAAAAGTAAACAGCATCAAATGCTTTAGCTAAATATAATAATTCATCCCATAAATACGTTTCTCCATGTTCATCGCAAGGAAAACTAGAAGTAAAAACATATATCGTTTTTTTTAAACTCATTAATAAAAGAAAGATATTTGTTGATTTATTTTCACTTTAGCATCAATTTATTTTTAGCAAATGGCTTTAACTATGGAAAAATTCCGACATAAAATGCCTGAAGTAATATATTGAAACAGAAAAATTAACAAAGATGTTTTTGAAAAAGCACAATAGGCTTTTCCATCTATTTTCCTTAATTGATTTTATATTAAGTAATAATATGACATGCTTGTTTAATTTACTAATATTATTGCTTTGTAAATAGTCTTCTTTCCCTCTTTGTCTGCGTTTATACATTTCAATAATCAATTCGTGTCCAATAGCTGATTTCGAATTTGTTTGTGTCGTCGACACAGATTGTGGGTTAGTTCGATAATAATATAAGTTTTCAGATAAATTAGATATTTCATGATTATCTAATATTAAGGAATGCATATAAATATCTTCAGAACCAATTCTATCAAACCAAATGTTATAAAAACCAATTTCAGATAACAACTCTTTTCTTAGCATTAAAGCTGAACCTACAAATGTGGTTCTATAGTTTTTAAATTCAATTTTTATTTGTTCTGTGGTCAAAGCAAAATTAGTCTGATAAATAAAATTATTGTTTATGTCTATTTTGATAATATTGGAACCAACTGCGTGAATGCTTGGATTATTTTCTAAGAAAAAAACTAATTTTTCTAATCTTTTGATATCACTATAATCATCAGCATCTTGAAAAGTAATAAATTCCCCTTGACATATTGCAAACAATTTGTTTGACGCTTGCAAGTATCCTAAATTAATTTCATTGTGAAATGTTTTGATTCTTTTGTCATCATAAGCATCAATAATATTCTTGGTATTATCGCTTGAACAATCATCCGCAATTAATAACTCAAAATTTTTATACGTTTGATTTAATATACTATCTATTGCTTGCGAAATATATTTTTCGCAATTATAGGCAGGCATGATGATAGAAACTAGTGGTTGCAATTATTTTTTTTTGAAGATATTAAGATAAGTGATGATTTGCTTTAATTTTTGTGCAAATTTATATGAGCGTGAGTTTTTTAGTAGGTTTATTTCTTTGGGAAACCCTATTTTTAACCAGTAATTTGCAATTTCAGCATCATTTTCGGCATATAATTCTAGCAATTTAATAAACGCTTGAAAATTAATAGAAAACGTATATTGCAATAATTTATTTATAGAATTTCTTTTTTGTTGTACAAGAGCTGAAAGAATATTTTGCGAAAAATCTGTGGAAATTAAGAAGTCTAACATTTTAATATCTTTATTGATTGCCTCTTCTGGTTTTAATTGGGACCAAATTCCCCCTGCATTTAACCTAAATACTCCCATTGTTTCGGGCATATATCTTAAATTACCAAATTGTGTGAGAAGTAAATATAAAGGATAATCTCCTGCCGGCGTATGAGCATACCAATCAGGTAATTTTCCATTTAATATATTTCTAAAAACACAAGATGCGGTATATATGTGTGGAGTTTGTCTGTTAGCCACATCCTCTATAGTGTAAACATTTTTTTCATTGACACTTACTGTGTGTATTGGCTGTATTTCAGAATGAGTGTAACTGATTTTCATGTTATGACTGCAAATTGAAAAATTTTCATTTTCATCTAAAAAGTCAACTTGCTTTTGGAGCTTTGTGGAATCTGTCCAATAATCATCTCCCTCGCACATTGCAATATATTTTCCTTTTGCTTGTTGTAATGCAAAAATAAAATTGGGCATCATTCCAATATTCTTCTGATGTTTTATATAATTAATACATAATGCACGACTATCTTTTAAAATGAGGTCCTTTATTATTTTATCTGTAGCATCAAGCGATGCATCGTTTGCTATAATTAATTCAAAATCAAAATTAGTTTTTTGCATTAAAACTCCTTCAATGGCTTCACGAATATATTTCTCGTGATTATAGGTTATCATAACTATACTAACTAACATAATTAAAATACTGGCTTTATAAGTTCCTTTTTTATAACTGCGGGAACCCCTGCCACCATGCAATTATCGGGCACATCTTTTGTAACTACTGAACCTGCCGCCACGATAACATTTGAACCTATCATTACTTTTGGTAACAGTGTGGCATTTGTTCCGATCATAGTATAAGAATCTATTTTACAGTTTCCTGAAATATTAACTCCTGGAGATATTTCTACAAATTCTCCAATGATAGTATCATGTCCAACTGTACAATTTAAATTAATCAAACATCCTTTACCAATTCTCACATCACTAGTAATAACTGTACCCGACATAATATTACATCCACATTCAATAATATTTCCGTAGCTACCAATAATAGCTTTAGAGCTAATTGTTGATTTAAACTTACCTCCAAGAGCAATAAATTTATCAGAAAGTTTTTTTCGGAACAAAGGGTTTCCAATACCCAAGGCAAATGAGTTTCCGTATTTTGAAATAAAATCCTTAACTGATTCTTCAGTTCTTAAAACGGGGAATCTATTAAATAATAAATCAGGCAAACCATCAGATATATCATCATAAAATGCCAAATTATCAATTTGATTAATTTGATGTAAAACTTCTAAAACTTCTTTAGCAAAGCCTTTTGCTCCAATAATTATCATAATGTAGTATTTATAGCAAGAACTATTTTCTTTAACTCATTCTCATTTAATCCAACATATAAAGGCAGGCACAAAACTCGCAATGCAATTGACTCAGAAATTGGCATTTCTTGTCCTTTACAATAGCCAATAGTATTAAGTGAAGGATAAAAATATCTTCTCGGGAAAATTTCCTCATAGTTTAATTGAGTTAAAGTTTTCAACAATTGCGCTTCACTCTCAAAAATAACAGGATAATAACTATAATTCCACTTTGTATTTTCTCTAATTTTAATTTTTTTTAATTTTGAAAAATTCAGCTTGTTATCATAATACTCAACTATTTTTTTTCTTTCAGTAACTATTTCATTCATGTGCGGAAAAACAGCCAATCCCATTGCTGCCTGTAGTTCTGATATTTTACCATTAATTCCTAATCCATAAAACGCCAACGGACCATTATGTCCAAAGTTATGGCTATAAAATAGTTGGTGCTGTAATTCTTTATCAGAGCAAAACATAGCGCCACCTTCGCCAGTATGAAATGATTTCGTGGCATGAAAACTACAAGTGCTCACATCTCCATAGTTAAATATAGATTGTTGTTTATATGTTACTCCAAAGCAATGTGCTGCATCATATATAACTTTTAAGCTGTATTTTTTTGCAATAGCCTCAATAGCTTCTATATTACATGGGTTTCCAAATACATGCGTTGCTAATATAGCAGTGGTTTTTTGAGTAATAGCAGCTTCTATTTTCGTTTCATCAATAGTTAAATAATCGGGGTGTATATCTACAAATATAGGTGAGCAGTTTTCCCAAACAATAGTCGCTGTTGTTGCTACATAAGAAAAAGGAGTTGTTATGATTTCGCCTTCTTTACCTAATGCTTTTAAGGCAATTTGTAATGGTACGGTTCCATTATTAGTAATAGTTATGTTAGGGACATTTAAATAATCTTTTAATTTATCCTCTAACTCTAAAACCAATGGCCCGCGATTTGTAAGCCACTGATTATCCCACACACATTGAATCTGCGCATGGTATTCTTCAATTGGAGGTAAAAAAGATTTAGTTACTGGTATAGACATCTTTATTGTTTGATTTTAGCGAAGCAAACAGTTTCTTCTGCATGTATAGTAAAATGATCAATGTAAATTTCATAACCCAAATTTAAATCCAAAATCCAATTTGGAATATTTGTAAAATCATCCATGCTGTGATAAATAGCAATGGCTAATTTCGGCCTAAATTTTTTAATAGTTTCAATTGCTCCTTCTAATGCAAAAGGTTCGGCACCTTCAATATCCATTTTAATAAAATCAACTTTATTAATATTATACTGTTTTATTAAATCATCTACTGTAATTGTGGTGGTTGTGCCAGTTTGCCCTTCAAATGGGTGAATCTCTATTTTACTTCCAGGCCCTTGATCTTTATAATAAATGGTATTTCCTGTTATATTTGAAACTGGCCGTTCAACTAATTCAATTTGGTCAGCTAAATTAGGATTAAATGATTTATTAATATTAAATAATTTAATATTATCTGGTATAAATTCAAACGAATAAACTTTTCCTTTGCAACCTGTTTTATGCGCAAAATACAAAGCTGTATCGCCCCAACATGCCCCAATATCTAGGATAACATCATCTTTTTCAACTGCAACAATTTCATTCCCATTTAATTTATACGCATATTGTTCAATTAGATAGTCAATAGCAACCCCTTCACTCATAAAATATAATTCTACATCGAAACCTATTTTAGTCAAATTATGTTTTTGGAGCATAAAATGCATAAATCTTGGGTCTATAGAATTGTTTTTGTCTGCCAAGGATTTTGCTAACGCAATATGTTCCCAATATTTTGGTGAATTTCTAGTAAGTTTTACTTTTTTATATCCAAGTTGCCTATATGCGAGAAGGTCTACTAATAAATTTTGGCCCTCAGAATTCAAATTGTTATAAATATTTTGAAGTTTTCCCTGATATTTTTTGATCCAATCAATTTGAATATCATGAACAATATACTCGCTGGTCTTTTGAGGCATATCATTTCTATTGTCCAGATCAACTTGTTTATTATGAACAATATGTTTTTTATAGCCAATTATTTTTTTAATAAAACTTTTAAATGAGATTAAAAGGCTTTTTGGCGCCACATAAGTTTGATTATACAATTGATTAAACTTGTCAAAATTACCAAATCTTGATTCATCAAAATTTTCAACCCCAAAATTATTTAGTAATGAGTTATTTAATTTAACTGTTAACTTCTCTAAAAAACTGTTATTCATAAATGTTTATTTTTTTCCAATTAAAATATTGTGGTCTTATTATGCCCGGATATTTTTGCAGCCAAGTGCCTTCACGTTTTTGTTCAATACCAATAATGGTTACCACATCTTTAATATTGATTAGGGCTTTTTCTCCATTAACAACAACCATTAGGTCTATACTATATATATTATCATTTAATGTGTTTTTTGGAATTGTACAACTATATATGGTTTTACCTTTTGAGAATTTTTCTGCAGTTGAGCATGTTGCAAATATTAACACATCTTCAACTGTATTAAAAAATAAATTTATATTAATTAATTCGAAATTCTTATTACTTGAAACAGATATTTCAAAAGTTAAATCATCCTCTATATTAAAATTTCCATTTATTCCGTTATTAGAAGCAGAAATAGAATGAACTGTAAATCCGTCTGATTCCTTTTCAATTTCAATAAAAGATTCAACCACTGAACCTGAATTCCCTAAATATTCATCAATTGTATTTTCTATTAATCCCTGCATTTTTACAATACCTTTATCTAACCATAATCCTTGATGGCATAATGATTTTACAGCAAGCATATTATGACTTACAAATAAAACAGTTCTTCCTTCTCCACTCACTTGCTTCATTTTCCCTAAGCATTTTTTTTGGAATTCAGCATCGCCAACAGCTAATACTTCATCAACAATTAAAATCTCAGGTTCTAAATGTGCAGCTACTGCAAAGCCTAAGCGTACCATCATTCCTGATGAATAACGCTTTACAGGAGTATCTAAATATTTTGCTACACCACTAAATTCAACAATTTCATCAAACTTACTTTTTATTTCACTCTTAGTCATTCCTAAAATAGCACCATTCAAAAAAATATTTTCTCTTCCAGTTAGTTCAGGATGAAAGCCTGTTCCAACTTCCAACAATGCCGCAATACGGCCTTTTACTTTTATTTTCCCCGTTGTGGGGGCAGTAACTTGTGATAATATTTTTAATAAAGTTGATTTTCCTGCGCCATTTTTTCCAATAATGCCTAGTACTTCGCCTTGCTTCACTTCAAAATTAATATCTTTCAATGACCACACATAATCGCTACCATCAGCAACACTTCTATCATTAATAGCTCCTAATTTTAAATAAGGATCTTCCTTACCTCTTACTTTATGAAACCATCTGTTTAAATCATGGCTAATAGTGCCAGTACCAAGTTGACCAAGACGATACTGTTTTGATATATTTTCTACTTTTAAAACAACGTTGCTCATAAATTATACTGTATCCATAAATGATTTTTCAACACGATGAAAAATAACCAAACCTATCATAAATAAAACGATTGTAAATAACGTGCTATAACCCAAATAAAACCAATTAAACTCTCCAACTCCTAAAAACGCGTATTTAAATGATTCAATAATACTTGTAACCGGATTTGCAATAATTATCCATTTGTATTTTTCGGGAACAATGGAAAGAGGATATACAATGGGAGATGCATACATCATCAATTGGATTCCGAATGTAACTAGAAACTTCAAGTCACGGTATTTAGTAGTTAAACTCGAAATAATAATACCGAAGCTCAACGCCATAAATCCAATTAAAATAATTAAATAAGGAATTAATACTAACATTTTATTAGGATGAATTAAATCGGTTTGGATTAAATAATAAATCCAAATACATAAAAATAAAAGAAACTGAATACCTAATTTAATAAGATTAGAAACTACGACAGAAAGTGGCACAATCATTCGAGGAAAATATACCTTCCCAAAAATATTAACATTAGATGAAAATGTATCGGCCGTTTTAGTTAATGTATCAGCAAAATAATTCCATAAGGTAATGCCACACATATAAAATAAAATTTGTGGTAAACCGTCAGTTGAAATTTTTGCTAAGTTTCCGAAAATAACAGTAAAAGTTATTGCTGTTATTATTGGTTGAATAAAAAACCATAGCGGCCCTAAAATTGTTTGTTTATAGATTGAAATAAAATCTCTTTTTACAAACAAGAATAATAAATCTTTATACTTAAAAATTTCTTTAATTCGTAAATCGTACCAATGTGATTGTGGCTTAATGGTTAAATCCCAATGCTCTTCTTTCTGCATACTATTCGATTATTACGTCTTCTCTATTTGGAAAATTAATTAATACACCCATTCCTTTTTTACTGTATACAGCCATACTGCCAATGGCCGCAGCATTTACATCAGTTTCATATAAAACTTTTTTTAAATCATTGATACTTCCACAACCTCCGCAAGCAATAACTGGCACATCAACATGATTTAATATTTGAGATACAATTTCGTTATCGTAACCTTCCCAAGTTCCATCCTTATCAACACTATTTATCATCAACTCTCCTACTCCTAATGTGTATGTTAAATAATGAACGTAATCTAGTATTGATTCATTTATTTTGTTTCCAATATAGGAATAGGGAAGCTTTCCTTTAAAAATTGATTTTTTTAAATCAACGGAGGCTACAATTGCTTGAGAACCGTATTGCTCAACAACTTTTTTTATCAATTCAGGTTTTTCCTGTATCAATGAGTTCACTATTATTTTTTCAATGCCTAATTTATATAAAGTAGAAAAATCATCAAATATTTTGACACCTCCTCCGTATGCAAAAGGCATAAATGCTTCGCTTGACATATTGGCAATTTGTTCGAAATTTGGTTTTCTTTTTTGCTTTGAAGCATTAATATCTAACACAATTAATTCATCAACTTCTTTATCATTAAATATTTTAATAGCATTAATTGGATCACCGATGTAGTTTGGGTTTTTAAACTTAACCGTCTTAACCAAACCAATCCCATCATAAAGTAAACAAGGTATAATTCGTTTAAGTGCCATTACAGTTTTGAGAAATTTTCAAAAAGTTTCATGCCAAACTTTAAACTTTTTTCAGGATGAAACTGTGCGCCATAAATATTATCTTTCATAACCATACATGTGAAATCATTTCCAAAATGACTCGTTGCAAGGGATTGATTTTGATCGAAACATTTTACGTAATAAGAATGGACGAAATAAAATCTGCTTTTACAATTACTATCAATTAATGGATTTGGTTTTTGCACTGTAATATAATTCCAACCCATGTGGGGTATTTTTAGTTTTAGTGATGGATCGAATTTAAACTTTACTGTTTCCGCATCAATCCAACCTAAGCCGCTTTTCTGGCCTTCATCACTTCGTTTTGTAAGAAGTTGCATGCCTAAACAAATTCCTAAAATGGGAACTTTTTCTTCAAGTACTTTTTTATTGAGTAACGGGATTAAATTTGAATCTTCTAAATTATTCATTCCTGAATCAAACGATCCAACTCCTGGCAAAACTAATTTTGAGGCATTTGCAATAACTTTTTCCTCACTAGAAATACACACGTTATTTATTCCAGCTTTTTTAAACATGTTTGCAACAGAAGCTAAATTTCCTAAACCATAATCAACAACAACAATCATCCTAAATACTTTGTCTTAAAAAATTAATTGAGTTTTAAAATATTTTTCGGCACCTTGACTTTTACATTTTGTTTTAAGCTCAATAATTCAATTTGCACATAATCTTCAGAACCAAATTGAACTAATATACCTTTATGTCCTTTTAAAAATCCTTGTAAAATTTCAACTTCGTCATTAAGCTTTAAACCTTTTACTTCAGATGTTACATCATAACCTGTTTTTTCAATCGACTTCAAAATATCAATTTCTTCATCTCTAATTTTGGCTTCCTCGTTATTAAATTTTACAAACGAAAACACACTCGGATTAAACAATACCTTTTCTTTTTCAATTAAATTTATTTTAACAAAAACATACCCTGTTAACAATGGAAACTCCACCCACTTTTTTCTATCGCTCCATTGCTGCTGTTTTTTTATGGTAGGCGAATAAGCTTCCACATTTTGTTGAAGTAATTTTTCGACCACTTTTTTTTCGTGTCTAACATTAACATATACAGCATACCAGTATTTCATTTTTCTCAAAAGCTTCGCAGCCTCACTCACATGAAGTTGCAATAGTTTAAATAGAATATAATTTATAATTAAGACTTATCTTTATTATATCCGTAACCATATCCGTAGCCGTAACCATAGCCGTAACCATAGCCATAACCGTATCTCGAATAATAATATTTATTTTTCCGGCGTTTTACACCATTCAAAACCAAGTAAACATGCTTAATTGAATTATCTGCAACTGTTTTATGAAACAAGTTTAAAACGTGTTTATTAGCATGTTTTGCATTTAACACAAATAGATTAATATCAGAATACTGCATTAAATAAGCGGCATCTGATAATAATCCTAATGGCGGCGTATCAATTAAGACATAGTCAAAGTTTTGTTTTGCGTAATCCATCAATTCTTTCAATTTATCAGATAGAACTAAGTCAGAAGGATTTGGAGGTATTGGTCCAGATAAAATCGCATAAAGGTTTTTAATCTGAGTATTTTTTACAATTTCATCCAAGGTGTTAGCACCAACCATAAATGTACTAATTCCAATATCCGCATTAAGTTCAAGTGCTTTTTGAATTCGAGGTTTATGCAAATCTAACTCTAACAGTACAACTCGCTTTCCTCCTTTAGCTAATATGGCGGCAATATTAATGGTTGTAAATGTCTTACCTTCGCCTGGCCCATTAGAAGTTACTAAAATGGTGCTTTTTGGGGCGTTAAGAAATACATATTGCAGATTAGTTCGTAGTGTTCGAAATGCTTCAGAAACGAATGAGTTAGGATTCGTTTCAACAGCAAAACCAAAATTATGTAAATTTTTCTGAAAAGGTAAATCACCTATTATTGGCAAATGTGTTTTTTCTGCCAATTCTTCCACCGTTTGAATAGTTGTAAAGAAAAAGACTCTTAATAAAATAATGATAATAGAAATAATTAATCCTGTCGTAATAAATTTGGAAATAATTGATTTTCTATCTGGGCTTACAATACCTGTATTTCTTGGACTATCAATCACATTTATTTCTGGAACAATAGTTGCTTTAGCGATTTTTGTATTGGCTTTCTTTTGCAACAAGAAGTTGAACATTTCTTCGTTAACATTTACTTTCCTTTGTATGTTTAATATTTCGCGTTGTTTTTGAGGAATTGTTTTGATTTCGCCCACATAACTTGCAATTTCACTATTTAAATTTTCAATAATTTTATAACTAGCATTCCTAGTATTATTGACATAAACCAACATAGTTTGTTTTAACTGCTTAATTTTTTGTTTAATTTCAATAACATTTGGGTTAATGTCTGTCGATGAACTTAAAAGTTTTCCCAAATCAATTTGTGAGGAATATAATTCTTTAACAGAGGAGATTAAAAAATTATCATTATCAACTAAAAAAACATTTGGTGGTAAAAACTGAGGATCTTTATCTTCAATTATATATTTTTCCAAATCATTTATAGCATCTATTTTTAATTTCAGTTTAGATTTTTGATCATCATACGATGAGAGTTTTGTGAAAAAATCAGTTTTCTCCCATTCTAAATCTAAAATCGAATTGTCTTTTTTGTAATTCTGCATGGTATCTTCCACGTCTTTTAAAGATGACCGAACTTCTTCCAATTGTTTATCAATATACGATACAGTACGCTCATTAATATCAAAACGAGCATTGAGTGATCTATTTATGTATGACCTTGATAAGGTGTCTAAAATCAAGACTGCTCTTTCTGGCAGAATGTCATTCAAAGATAACACTAAAACATTTGTGTAATCAGGGTTCAATACTTGAAGCCCTTGCTGATAATTATAAACTAAATTATTTAAATCGTGAACACTAAATTGGTACTCTATTTGCGAAAATTGCGTTAATGCGTTACGATTAAAATTCCCATCTCTTTCAACAAAAAAATTAAAATCTAAATCGATACAATCCTCTCCAAATTTTCCAACAATTAATTTATCCTCACCATTTAAACTATATTTTAGTTGAAATCTTTCATAATCGAGAATCCTAAAATTAATTATCATTTCGTTTAGGCGTGGATTAATATTTTTGACATTAATTTTAAAGGGATTACCTGAGAATTGCTCAGTTGTTCTTACTCTTCCAATTATAAAATAAGAAACTTGGAGTCGATCTTTCAATTTATCAATCGTTTCCTTCATCAAATCATAAGACTTAATAATTCGCATTTCATTAGAATTGTCAATGAAACTTTGAGTACCGCCATAAAAACTAGTATTATTATCGGTAATTAAATTTTCCTTATAATACGTATCATTCGATTTTAGCAGTTCTACTGAAGCTTGATAAACATTTGTTAATTTATAAATATAAAAGTATCCTATAACATACAACACTGAAACAATTATAACAGGAATATACCAATTTCTTGCAAAAATCCTCCAAATTACTTTAAGGTCATTTACATTTAAATTTGAAATATTGTTCTTTTGGCTCAAAATTTTGGGTCTGCTTATGTGTCAAATATAATAAATTGCACTCGTTTTAACAATACAATTGTTGATGCAAGTAAAAATTATTACATTTATACCATCACAATAATTTTTTAGAGTAATGAGATTAATAACAAAACTTTTAGGCTTTTTTATTTTAGTGGCATCAGCCTCTTGTTTTGCAGGCCCACCTCCTCCTCCAGGTCCAGGCGGCCCAATTTGCTGGCCCCCTCCTTGTATTCCTATTGATGGGGGGATTTCACTCCTTATTGCAGCAGGTGTTATTTATGGAGGCTCAAAACTTTACTCTAAAAAGAACAGTAAGATGTAATACCGTTAAAATCTATTATAAATTCCTCTTTATATCAATGCTGAATTGAAATCTATAATAAATAAAAAACACATAGAATATCATGTAACTTGGCAAAATTCAAAACACTTAATACATTTCATAAATTCTTATTAAAAGCGGGTTTGCTTTACGCAGTTTGTTATTTTGTTTATGAGTTAATTTTAAAAAAATATACAAGATTTGATCAATATTTCATTCGTATAATTATCAATGCTTGTGAACAGATTTTATCTTTTTTAAATTACAAAACCTTTTCAAGCAAAGAAATTAATGATTTTCAAGTGTTTGGAATTGATGGTTCTAATGGAGTTTGGATAGGCGGACCTTGCAATGGCATCACGCTGATGTTTTTATTTGCCATCTTTATTATCGCTTATCCAGGAAATTTAAAACATAAATTATGGTATCTACCACTAGGAATGATATTAGTTTATGGATTAAATCTATTTAGAATAATTTCCTTATCACTTATTGCATATTACAACCCGTCTTACCTCGAATTTAATCACACCTATACATTTACTTTTATTGCCTATAGTTTTGTTTTTAGTTTATGGATGCTTTGGGTAAATAAGTTTTCAAAAGAAATAAAAAAACCATGAAACTAGCATTTAAATATGCAAGCTTTTTAAGTGCTTTTGCTTTGCTTGGCTTTACAAAAGAATTTTTATTTGTAAATATTAATAACCAATTATATAAAACATACTACAAAAATAACGACATATTAATTTCAAAAAGCTTAAACTTTTTATCTAAATACAACTATGAAACCTTATATTATATTAAATACCCATTAACAATAATCTATTTTATGGTCTATTTTATGGTATCGTTTTATTCTGTAAAAATTATTTGTGACTATAAAAAAATAACAATGTGGATTGTTTATATTTATAGTCTATTATTTATTTTATCAAGTATAACTATGTTCTATAATTATATAATCAATAATCAATTATCAGGAGAAGAATATACTTTCAGTAGATGGTTAATGGGAATTGCAGAATCTCCATTGGTTGCATTTTTCGTCATCTCAGCTTCAGCACTTTCATCTAAATTTAACATTGAAAAAAAATAAACACTATGAAAAAAGACACAACTATTTTTAAATTGATTAAAGAAGAAAAAGAACGCCAAACTCGAGGCATTGAACTTATTGCCAGCGAAAATTATGTGAGCGACCAAGTGATGAAAGCTATGGGAAGCGTATTAACAAATAAATATGCTGAAGGGTTGCCTAATAAGCGTTATTACGGTGGCTGTGAAGTAGTTGATAAAGTAGAACAACTGGCAATAGATAGAGCCAAAGAGTTATTTGGAGCAGCATGGGTCAACGTGCAGCCGCATTCTGGTGCACAAGCAAATGCAGCGGTGATGTTAGCTTGTCTTAAGCCTGGTGATACTATCTTGGGGTTTGATTTATCACATGGTGGACATTTAACGCATGGTTCTCCAGTAAATTTTTCAGGAAAATTATACCGTGCCACATTTTATGGTGTGGATGAAAAAACGGGTAAAGTAAATTATAATAAAGTTGAAGAGATAGCTAAAAAAGAAAAGCCAAAAATGATAATCTGTGGTGCCTCTGCTTATTCGAGAGATTGGGATTATTCGAGGTTACGAAAAATTGCCGATTCGGTAGGTGCTTTATTATTAGCTGATATTTCCCATCCATCTGGTTTAATTGCAAAAGGCATTTTAAATGATCCTTTACCGCATTGTCATATTGTGACAACCACAACTCATAAAACCTTAAGAGGGCCAAGAGGCGGAATGATTATGATGGGGAAAGATTTTGAAAATCCTATGGGTGAAAAAACGCTTAAGGGGGAATTAAAAATGATGAGTGCATGTTTGGATATGGGTGTTTTTCCTGGAACGCAAGGTGGGCCGTTAGAACATGTCATAGCAGCGAAAGCAGTTGCATACGGAGAATGTTTAAGTGATGAATACATGCATTATTGCGTTCAGGTAATTAAAAATGCTCAAGTCATGGCAAAAGCATTAACAGAGAAAGGTTATAAAATTATCTCGGGAGGCACAGATAATCATTGTATGTTAATTGATTTAAGAAATAAAAAACTCACTGGTAAAGAAGCTGAAAAAGCGCTAGGTGAAGCTGATATTACGGTAAATAAAAATATGGTTCCTTTTGATGACAAATCTCCTTTTGTTACCTCTGGGATTCGTATCGGCACACCAGCTATTACAAGTAGAGGATTGAATGAAAAAGATTGCATAAAAGTTGTAGATTATATTGATGCTGCATTAAAACATAAAGACAATCCTAAAGAAATTGCAAAACTAAAGTTAAAAATTAATACCATGATGAATAAATTTCCTTTATTCAAAGACTAAACATTACAATCCTAGTTTTTTTCAGTGTAAATTATATGAATAAAAACAAAAAATCCCCTTTCATCATGAAAGGGGATTTTTTAATGCATCAATTTATGATTTAAAAATGCCATTGATCATGCTCCCAAGTAAAAATATCATTTTTAATACGGTCAGATTCTAGCAATGCATCAATACCTTTTGAGTACTCGGAAATTTGTCTATCAAACACATTCGTTTCTTTCGTAATTACACTAGCAAATTGACGCTTCCAAAAAATATCTTCAAAAGTTCTACGTTCTGAATCATTTTTAGGATTATACACTTCGTGCTTAGCGAAAAATTTACGACATGATGGGAAATAAACCCAAAACTGTTCTTTTGGAGCCTCTTTTTCTTCATCGTAAGTATAAATTCCCATACCTATAATACGAACTTCTAAAACAGACTTTTGTTTATCAAAAAACCAATCTTCCTTTAATCGAATTTTTCGAAATTGTGTGTACATCCATGTAGAATCAGAGGTTCCAACACGAGTCGAAACTTCTGTGCCGTCTTCAAGATAAGACATTTGTTCAACAGTATCAATCCTTACAATTTTATTTCGAATTACAGAAGGTTCCAATTGAACTTGAAATTCTTCATCACTAAAAGCAATCAACTCATTCTTCAAAATATACTTAAACAATACTTGTAGTAATGAGATTCGACTTACACCAATCTCTAAAGGGAAATATAATTGTTGATTTTGTTTTTCGCGCATATCTATTTCTCTCCATACACGTTTTTCCCATGTTACATCAGCTTCACGTAAATGTGTATATGGAATAACACGGCGGTTAGTTGAGTTTTCTTTATCATATACGCCATCTTTGTAATCTCCAGGTTGAAAAATACTAGGTTGTGCATCAATATTCGTCGTAACCAAAATGGCTGCAGCGCACAATAGAATATGTTTAATCGTTTTCATCATTATTTATTTTACTTTTATTGTTACTCCAGGAATATTTCTGATAGTACCATCAGGGCCTTTAGCTTTAACGTTATCTACAAATATTTTACTTCCAACTCCGGCTGAAGCTAAAATATTCTTCGCTGAAGAAGATAAGTTATTGCCGGTGCAAGGTTCACTTTTTAAATTACCTTTTACAACAGCACTTAATTCAAAAGATACCACAATGAATTTGGCATCAAAGTCGAACCCAGCTAACTCAGCTCCAACACCAGCAATTGATGCTAATTCAGATTTTTTCATGTCTACATTACCTGTTTTACCACCAACTTTAGCTACTGGATCGGGAATTTTTTTAACACGGAACTTTTTTGCAGGACCTTGAGGTTTTGTACCATCCTTCGTTTTTGCAGAAACAGAAATTTCGCATTCTCCAACTGTGGTGAATTTTAAAACAAACTTCCCACCAGCACCTCCAGTTTTTGTACAACCACCACCTGTAGCATTCACAATTAAATCAGTTGGTGATACACCAGCCGCAGAAACTGCAATTGGATTATCAACACCAATATAAAATACATTCATTTTTTCAGCCTCAACAGCGACAGCGGGAGCAGCAACCATATACGTTGCAGAAAAAGGATAGCGGTCAAAAGAACCGTCTGGTTTTTTGAACTTAATAACACCTTTAAATGTTTGCTCACCTTGCCCACCTGTTCCGGCTGAGTATTTACCAATTCCATTTTCAACAGTTTCTAACAAAGTTCCACCTGATCCAGAAGCCGAATCTGCTCCAATCAAAAACTCTAAATCACCTTTAGCAGCTTTTGAAGAAGACGCTACTAATAAAATATCAGCTTTATAAGGCTGACCAGCTTGAATGTATGAAGAAGGTGCAATTACCTTCGCTTCTAAATGGTCAAATTTAATAGCTAATTTTCCACTAGCACCAGAAAACACTTGTAAAATTTCAGCTTCAACATTTTTTAAATCGTTTTGAATTTTATTGAAACTTGTATAAACAGCTGCTAATGGTAAGTGATAAAAATTATCCATTTCCCAGTTAAATTCAATACCATCTTCTAAACGCTTACTATCAACTGGTTTAATTGAACCAATTTTCTTCTTAATACCTTGGTAATCGTCATCCAACAACTTAGTTTTCGGATCTTTTTGCATGGTTTCAACCATAGACACCAATTTATCATGAAGACTTGTTAGTTTGCCTCTCAATTCATTAGCTGTTAAAGGTCCTTTTTCCGGAGATTTTGGCTCACCTAAACCTAAAACGTGACTTGGAATATCGTAGTCATCAATTTTTTCCATACGACGCAAATTTAAAGTATCAGCAACTTTTTCATTACCTCCAGTCGTTGCAGGCTCAGTATGAACAACTACATTAGATCTAACTTTACCTATGTAATCAAAAACTAATGCTATTTCTTTTTGAGCTTCGACAGCTTTTTCGTAGTAAGGCCTTGCTCCGGCATTACCGTTAATAGAAGCCTCAAACGATTTAGTTGTACGAATGTTGTTTTCGTTCAAGTTTTCTTTAGATTTAGATAAACTTTCATTTACCGCCAAATATCCTTGTAAAACTTGTTTTGATGTATTCATTGCCAAGAGTGCTGTTAGTACGAGATACATCATACCAATCATCTTTTGTCTTGGGGTTTCTTTACCGCCTCCCATATTATTTTATAATTACTTTTAGATTAATATTTTAATGAATTTTAAACCGTCATTTCAAAAAAAATGAACGTGACGTTATTATTTATTTACAATTATTTATTATAATTCATTGCACCTAACATGTTTCCGTAGATACCGTTTAATGCCGTTAAATTAGAAGATAATGTAGACATTTCTTGACGATATTTTTTAGTATCATCAACTGAGTCATGTAAATTTTTCATTAAATCAGATAAACCACCATAAAATTTCTCAGTTGCTTCTAAATGATTCTTTGAACCTTGTAATTGTAACTCATAAGTAGCATTTAATGCATTTAAGTTACTAGAAACCTTACCCAAAGAATCACCAATTGAACTACTAACATCGTTTGAAGCAGCTAAACTAACCATAGATTCTGCAGCTTTTGAATATGTGTCAGCTAAATTAGATACGTTTTTAGACGCCGATTTAACGCTATCAACATATTCATTAGTTGCTAAATGAGCATTTGATAAATCTCCCATTTTAGATGCATTATCACTTAATGAACGCATACCCATTCCTAAACTTTCGATTAATTCTGGTCCTATTTTTGCTTCAGCAAGCATATTATCCAATTGATTTGTTAAAGGTAAATTACTATGTTCAGAAGATTCTTCGTCTTCATGTCCGCCCATGCCACCTAATTCAGGGTAAGCTAAAGACCAATCGTATTCCTCATGAGGTATATCTAAACCGAATAAAATAAATAGTACAGCTTCAGTACCAAGGCCTGCAATTAATGCTGCAGAAGCACCTGGCCAGTGCATAATTTTAAATAAGGCTCCAACAATTACAACTGCTGCACCAAAACATGATGCTAAGTGTAAATACTTTTTAAAACCGGTTACTTTAGGAAGTTTGCTCATAGTTGTTTAGTTTTTAATTAGTTGAGTTTTTGTGTTTGTTTATTTGTGTTTATGTGTGTTTATTAAATTTCATCTCCCTTAGCACGACCTAAATAAGTCATCACATTACGGAATCCTATATAACATTTTGCAGTATCTTGGTATTCGTAAGTACGAGTACTTACTTGTAAATAATAGCCTACATCTTTCCAAGAACCACCACGAATTACTTTACGCTTCAAAACATTAGCATCCTTATCTTGTGCTTCATAAGTATAATCGGGATTTAAATCGTGAGAAAAGTCATACGATGATTCGTCGAATGCATTATTTGTCCACTCTGAAACATTTCCTGCCATACAATATAAACCGTAATCATTAGGATTATATGAATAAATATAAACTGATTGAAATCCACCATCATCAATATATGAACCTCTCATTGGCTTAAAGTTGCCTAAGAAACAACCTTTAGCGTTACGAATATATGGTCCGCCCCAAGGGTATGGAGATAAATCATTTCCTCCACGAGCAGCATATTCCCACTCAGATTCAGTTGGTAAACGGAAATCATTCACAATTGATTGCTCTGTGCCAATTAAATAATTATTCAATAAGTTAGATCTCCATATACTAAATGCTCTCGCTTGTTTCCAAGTAACTCCAACAACAGGATAATCATCATAAGATGGATGCCAAAAATACATATTAGTCATTGGTTCATTAAATGAGTAAGTGAAATCGTGAACCCAAGCTAATGTATCAGGATACACATTAATTACATCTTTTAATACAAATACAGAACGGTCAACACTCTTACGAACATTTGAAGTATAATTACCATTACCAACAGATTTTTGGTCTGTAACATCATACGTACCTAATGTCTTAGGATCCTTACTTGGATCTCCAACTGCATTAGATAATCCACCCGGAACTCCATTTTGACCTTCATTGGTGTGAACACCATTCATGTAATCAGATTGTTTGTATGCATGTGAAGCATCTTGAACATCTGGTGATTTTTGCGGTACAAAACGGTTGTATTTAGAGGCTGCTAATTTAATATCAATTCTATAATACTCATAGTTTAATTTACGTGTATCAATTTCTTTTCTATTATAGAAACGTTCACCTTCTGGTAAATATAAAGGCTGTAAATCTAAACGGTAATCTTCATCATCGCTATCCCATTTAATTTTAGTAGCCCAATTGATATAAGGATCTTGTAAATTATTATCTCCTTTATAAACAGGAAACATAGACAAGAAATCCTCTTGAGAAATTTGAAAATCTTCTGCGTCTGGACCTGACCCATTTGCTAATAATTTACGAGCAATTGAATCTCTTACCCAATATACAAATTGACGATATTCATTATTAGATATTTCAGAGTCGTCAATATAAAATGCTTGTACAGAAACCATTTTTGACTTAGCTGTGTGAGCCATGGTAATCTCTTGATCGCTTGGCCCCATGTGGTAACTACCCATTGGAATATAAAGTGTACCGAATGGATCTGGCTGGAACCATTTTTCTCTTCCTTCTACGCCAACTAACTCACCTACCTTTTTATTACAACCTGTAACAACGGCAACAAATGAAGCTAATACAATTAATTTTTTCATAGTACTTTGTTTAGTTTTTTGCTTTAAAAGATTTTAAACTGTAGTTATCTTTTTTTGCGTTTTTATTTTATAATTCAATTTTTTTACTTTAGTTACAAATTCGATTATCAACAACTTATTAACAATAAAATTTAACTTTTTAAGGTGCTTAAACGGTATTTTATTTAAAAGGTTACAAATTTAATCTAAAAATCTTGCGTTTTGGTAGGATGTAATTTTAGGCGTTCTTTTTACACTAAAACAATATCCTAACATAATTTCATGCGAACCAGAACTATGACCTCTCATTTTTGATGTTGTAACATCATAAGAATAACCAACCTTCAGGCTTTTGTTTGGTAAAAATTTTGCACCAAGCATAGGAGCAATGGCATCTTGCATACGATAAGAAAGTCCAAACCAATACGTTTTATCAAACATGTAAGTAACATTTAAATCTAACTGAGTTGATGTTCCGTCTGATTTAATATTGATGTTAGGAGTGACAGCATGTTCAGGAGTTAAATCAAATGTATAACCACTCATGATATAATAGTGACGAGCTAAAGCATATTTTACATTACTATTTGCAGCAACATCTTGAGCTGTTAAGTGAGTTGAAGATAATCCAACATAAAATTTATTTGCAATCGTATAATATGCGCCAAAACCTAAGTCATAAGTCATTTTATTAAGTCCAGAATTTGTAGCAACTGTGGTTCCAGTACCTGAAGTGTAACCCGGAATAGAGTTATCTTGGACACCGTTACCGTCTGGAGTTACCCAAGCACCATTGAATGATTTTTGAAGAATACCTGCATCGATTCCTAAACCTAATGTTCCAGCGCCGATAACTTTTCTATAAGAAACAGCTAAACGAGCATATAAAGATTTATCAAAACCAAGCTGATCAGACATTACATTTAAACCAACGCCAATTGGCAAAGTTCCTATCGGCATATCAAAACTTACTAAGGCTGTTTTTGGCGCTCCAGGAAAACTCACCCACTGCTGACGATATAATACATTTGAACAAATCGCGTCAGAAGTTCCTGCATAACCTGGATTATAAATTAATTTATTATGCATAAACTGAGTGAACTGCGGATCTTGTTGAGCAAATGAATTGTTCATGAGTGCTGTTAAAGCAAGTGCTAGTGTGGTAAAAAAAATTTTCATATTACACCAATATTAGTTTAAATTATTTAAAAAAAGGTAACTACCTCGGGCACCAAGATATAACATTTTTAAATAAACTCAAACTATTTGAACTTTTTTTTGTTAAAAAGTATTGAATTTTAGAATAAAAGGTTGAAAAATACAAAAAAAATACAAAAAAGATGAATTTGTAACCTATGTTAATTAAAAATTTACAAATTATTAAAATGAATGAAAATAGAAAAAAATTCTATCCTACATTTAGAAAATAAAAATCGGAAACAAAAATATGATTGCAACTATTTTTCACAAAAGTAAAAATTACCATATCGATTTTTTTAAACCCATTGATATTTCGATTCCATTGAGTAACGATAAGGATTCCACTAGCGCTTGGTATGTGAACCCAATGAAATTAGAACCAGTTGAAAATGGAAATTGGATAGGTGATGTAAACAAAGGAGGTTCGGTTAATTTTAGAAATATAACTTTTAATCCACATGGAAATGGTACACACACCGAATGTGTTGGGCATATTAGTAAAGAATTTATCACTATTAATAAATGCTTAACTCAATTCATGTTTTTAGCAGAGGTAATTACGATTTTACCAGCTCAACTTGACAACGGAGATTTTGTGATTACAAAAAAACAAATTGAAACAGCATTGGACGGAAACAGGCCAGAAGCTATTGTCATAAGAACACTCAGTAACGGACTAAATAAATTAACAACTCAATATTCAAACACAAATCCTCCTTATATTTTAGAAGAGGCCATAATATATTTAAATGAAATAGGTGTTGAACATTTATTGATTGATTTACCATCTATAGATAGAGAAAATGACGAAGGCAAATTATTAGCACATCACGCATTTTGGCAATATCCTTTCAACACTCAACTTCAAAAAACAATTACTGAATTTATTTACGTTCCTAATGAAATTATAGACGGAACATATTTTCTAAATATTCAAATAGCAAGCTTCGAAAACGATGCCAGTCCAAGTAAACCAATTCTTTATAAAATAATCAGTTAATTAGGTTTAAAAATAATTAAAAAAATAAAGATTTAAAAAATGAATTTATATTTACCATATAGCAAGAGTTTAACAGAGTATAAACGTTTTTTGACCCGCGAAGTAACCTGCGGAAGTGTTGGTATTGGAGGAAATAATCCGATTCGTATTCAGAGTATGACAACAACTGATACGATGGATACAAAAGCTACAGTTGCACAAAGTATAAGAATGATTGAAGCTGGTTGTGAATTGGTAAGAATTACAGCACCCAGTATTAATGAAGCGAAAAATTTAGAATTCATAAAAAAAGAATTAGTTGCCGCTGGATTTCATGCGCCACTGGTAGCAGATATACATTTTACCCCAAATGCAGCAGAATATGCAGCGCGTATTATTGAAAAAGTACGTGTTAATCCCGGAAATTATGCTGATAAGAAAAAATTTGAAGAAATTGATTACACTGATTCTGCGTATGAAAAAGAATTAGAACGCATAAGAAATCGATTTACACCATTAGTGAAAATCTGCAAAGAATACGGAACAGCTATGCGTATCGGCACAAATCATGGTTCTTTAAGCGATAGGATTTTAAGTCGATATGGAGACACGCCCTTAGGAATGGTAGAATCAGCCTTTGAATTTTTAAGAATTTGTGAAGATTTAAATTACCATAATATTGTGATTTCCATGAAGGCAAGTAATACGCAAGTAATGGTGCAAGCATACAGACTGTTAGTTCAAAAGATGATGGAAACTAACCGAAATTATCCTTTGCATTTAGGTGTTACAGAAGCTGGTGATGGAGAGGATGGAAGGATTAAATCAGCAGTTGGAATTGGTACATTATTAGAAGATGGATTAGGAGATACCATTAGAGTTTCTCTAACTGAAGAACCTGAATTTGAAATGCCTGTAGCTAAACTACTTGCGGATCGATACTCGGAACAAAAATTAAAACTTCATCAGTCTATTACACCTTTAGAAACCGAAAAAGAAAAAATAATTTTATCATACAATCCTTACGATTATAAAAAGCGAGAGAGTATAGAAATTAACAATATTGGAGGGCATAACGTTCCGCGCGTTATTGCAGATTTTAGTTCGAAAGAACAAATAACTCCAGCCTCACTTTTTGCAGTTGGATACAATTATTCTGTTCCATTAGATAAATGGAATATTAATGATACCGCATGTGATTATATTTATGCTGGAGATAATTCAATCGATTTTGAAATACCGGGAACATTAGGAATTATAAACAATAGCGAAGCGTGGAAAAAATTAGAAAATCCAATAAGACAATTTCCGCTTTTTTGTGGAGACGAATTTTTTAGCTCTGAAAAACATCACGATACATTAAATTTTATTGCTGCAACCAAAGAAATTTTAACTTCTGATTTTATTTTAAAAATTAAGGATTTAAAAAACATTGTTCTAGTTTTAGACACGTTTAATCCTAATGCAATGCCTGAATTAAGACGTTTGTTTGTAACATTAGCAGAGCGTCAAATTACAATGCCAGTCATCTTAAAAAGAAATTATGTTGACTTAAAAGAAGAAGAATTTCAGTTAGGTGCATCAACAGAAATCGGTGCATTGTTGTTAGATGGCTTAGGAGAAGGCGTTTGGTTAAAACAAATAAATTGCACGTCGCCAAAAAACACAAATTCAACAGCTTTTGGAATTTTGCAAGCCACACGAACTCGGATTAGTAAGGCAGAATATATTTCTTGCCCAAGTTGTGGACGAACACTTTTTGATTTACAAGAAACAACCCAAAGTATACGTGAACGAACTGATCACTTAAAAGGTATAAAAATTGGTATTATGGGCTGTATTGTAAACGGGCCAGGCGAAATGGCAGATGCTGACTACGGCTATGTTGGTGTTGGTGTTGGTAAAATTTCATTATACAAAGGTAAAGAAGTTGTTAAAAAAAATGTGCCAAGTGAAAATGCAGTAAATGAATTAGTTGAATTGATTAAGGAACACGGTGATTGGATTGAAAAAAAATAATGAAAATAAGCATTCATTTCATCAACAATTCATCATTAAAAACAAAAAAAATTGAACTATACAAATAATAATTTTACGTCAATTTTTTTAAGCTGTTTACCATTTGTACCTAATAGCGATCAATCAAATTTAATTGCGTTGTTGTCTGATTTTATTAGCAATAAAAATGAACGCGAAATTTTTGTTTTAAAAGGTTACGCAGGAACTGGAAAAACAAACATGATTGGAGCGCTATCAAAAACGCTACCGAGTTTTAAATGGAAAAGTGTTTTACTAGCGCCAACCGGAAGGGCTGCAAAAGTTTTATCAAACTATTCGCAAAAACCTGCTCAAACAATTCATAAAAAAATATTTATAAAAATTCCCACACATGATGGTGGAGTAGCCTTTGCTTTAGCGGAAAACAAACACACAAATACTATTTTTATAGTCGATGAAGCCTCTATGATTGGATTAGATAATCCAACTTCAGACTCTGTGTATCATAGCCTATTAGAAAGCTTACTAGAATATGTATTTAGCGGCACAAACTGCAAATTAATTATGGTTGGTGATACTGCTCAATTACCTCCAATTGGCAGTAATGAAAGTCCCGCATTAGATTTAAATTATTTAAAAGCTAGTTATCATTTACAAATAAAACATGCAGAATTAAAGCAAGTTGCAAGGCAACAAGATGCTAGTGGTATACTAAAAAACGCAACTCATTTAAGAGAGTGTATTGACAATTTTGATGGTGATTTTCCTAAAATAAGTTTGCACAAAGATGTGATAAGATTAAGTGGTGAAGATTTAGAAGACGCACTCAATAACGCTTACAGTAATTATGGTTATAATGATGTATTACTGGTAACAAGAAGCAATAAGCGCGCAAATTTATTTAACCAAGCTGTGAGAGCTCGTGTGCGTTATATGGAAGAAGATTTGTGTAGTGGAGATTTGATGATGGTTGTGAAAAATAATTACTATTGGTTAGATGAAAAATCTGAAGCTGGATTTATAGCGAATGGTGATAGTTTAGAAATAAAAAAAATCATTCGTCGAAAAGAAATGTATGGTTTTAATTTTGCTGAATGTGTGGTTAAATTATGCGACTATGAAAACACTCCAGAACTAAATTTAACTTTGCTTTTAGACTCGATTTATGCAGAAGTTCCATCTCTTACAAAAGAACAGCAACAGCAATTATTTTCTAATGTAATGGAAGATGTAAATGATGAACCAATAAAAAGTGTGCGTATGAATTATTTACGTAAAAGTCCTTATTTTAATGCATTGCAAGTTAAATTCAATTATTCAGTAACGTGTCATAAAGCACAGGGTGGACAATGGCCATGCGTTTTTATAGATCAAGGTTATTTAACAAAGGACATGTTGAATAAAGAATACATTCGTTGGCTTTATACTGCCTTTACAAGAGCGACAGAAAAAGTTTATTTAATGAATTTTTCTGATGATTTTTTTGAGGTTTAACCACAAAGGTTGCTGAGATTTTCATTTATAGAACCCAGAGTAAAAAAAGACTCATCCAAAATAGGGCACAAAATAGCCCTGATTGAAGCGGCATCCTTTTTTGCATTTTTTCATGCAAAAAAGATAAAGCGTAAAGCAGGAAATAGCTCCAAATTATTTTAAAGATAAAGCCAATTTAGTTGTGGCAAATTCGTTATATTCGCATACTAAAATGTGTAATTAAAGAATGACAACTTTAGAAAAAAAAATACAAATGGTTGACTTAAAAAGTCAATATTTAAAAATAAAAGCTGAAGTTGATGCTGGTATTGAAGAAGTTATTTCAAATACAGCATTTATTAACGGACCAGCTGTAAAAGAATTTCAATCAGACTTAGAAAATTACTTACAAGTAAAACACGTTATTCCATGTGCAAATGGCACAGACGCTCTACAAATCGCCATGATGGCTTTAGATTTAAAGCCAGGTGATGAAGTGATTACAGCTAGTTTTACTTACGTTGCAACTGCAGAAGTTATTGGATTACTTGGCTTAACTCCTGTTTTGGTTGATGTTTACGAAGATACTTTTGATATAAATATTGAAGCCATAGAAAAAGCTATCACTCCAAAAACGAAAGCAATTGTGCCTGTTCATTTATTTGGACAATGTGCGGATATGGAAAGCATCATGGCTTTAGCGCAAAAGCATAATTTATTTATAATTGAAGATGTAGCACAAGCTATTGGTGCTGATTATACTTTTAATGATGGCACGATTAGGAAAGCTGGAACCATTGGTACAATCGGTTGCACTTCATTTTTTCCGAGTAAAAATTTAGGATGTTACGGTGACGGTGGAGCTATTTATACCAACAATGATGACCTTGCAAAAAAATTAAGAATGATTGCTCACCATGGTCAAAGCGTACAATATGTGCACGATGTGCTAGGTGTAAATTCAAGATTAGATACCATACAAGCTGCAATTTTAAAAGTAAAATTAAAACATCTTGATGAATACGCTGCGGCAAGAAATAAAGCTGCCGATTTTTATGATGTTGCTTTTGCAAATCAACCAAAATTAAAAACACCAGTTAGAGTAAAAAATTCTACGCATGTGTTTCATCAATACACATTGCAATTGGTTGGCGTTGATAGAAAATTATTAAGAGAACAATTAGCTGAGCGAGGAATACCTGCTATGATTTATTACCCTATTCCATTGCATGAACAAAATGCATATAAAAGCGACCGATTTAAAAAAGAAGATTTTCCAATTACTGAAAAACTTTGTGCAACGGTTTTATCGTTACCAATGCATACTGAAATGGACGAAGAAATGTTGAAGTATATTTGTACTAACCTTTTAGAATTAATAAAATAAAAATATGAAAATAGCTATTGTAGGAACAGGATACGTAGGATTAGTAACAGGTACATGCTTTGCAGAAGTTGGGATGAATGTAACATGTATTGATATTGATCAAAATAAAATAGATAATTTACATAAAGGTATTTTACCAATATACGAGCCAGGATTAGATGAAATGGTTAATCGTAATGTGGAAAAAAAACGTTTACATTTTTCAACCAACTTAGCTGAAGCGATACAAGGTGCTGAAGTTGTTTTTATCGCCGTTGGAACTCCACCAGATGAGGATGGTTCGGCTGATTTAAAATATGTGTTAGCTGTTGCTTCTAGTATCGGGAAACACGCTCAACATCCAATGGTGGTTGTAACTAAAAGTACAGTGCCTGTTGGAACAGCAGAAAAAGTGAGAGGTGCGTTAAAAGAAGAATTACTAAAAAGAAAATCAGATTTAGAAATATACGTTGCATCAAATCCAGAATTTTTAAAAGAAGGTGCTGCTATCGAAGATTTTATGAAGCCTGACAGAATTGTTGTTGGTGTTGATAATCCAAAAGCTGAAGAACTAATCAGAAAGCTGTATAAACCTTTTTTAATGAATGGGCATCCCATTTATTTTATGGATATTCCATCTGCCGAAATGACTAAGTATGCTGCAAATGCAATGCTTGCCACTAAAATTAGTTTCATGAATGACATTGCAAATCTTTGCGAAATCATGGGTGCTGATGTCAACATGGTTCGTAAAGGAATTGGAAGTGATACACGCATCGGAACTAAATTTATTTATCCAGGTGTTGGTTATGGAGGAAGTTGTTTTCCAAAAGATGTAAAAGCTTTAATTAAAACGGCTAACGAAAATAAATACAACATGCGTGTTTTAACAGCTGTGGAAGAAGTCAATGAAAATCAAAAAGAAGTTCTTTTCAATAAAGTAAAAAATCATTTTAAGGGAGATTTAAAAGGAAAGAAATTTGCACTATGGGGTTTATCATTTAAACCAAAAACAGATGACATGCGCGAAGCACCATCTTTAGTCATCATTGAAAAATTATTAAAAGAAGGAGCCACTGTTGTTGCATATGATCCAGTTGCTATGCACGAAGCACAGCGTATGATTGGTGATACGATTACGTATTCGTTAGATATGTATGATAGCTTAAATAATGCAGATGCGTTACTAATTGTAACTGAGTGGCCAGAATTTAGAGTTCCTGATTTTGAAGAAATAGGAAAACGTTTAAATGAAAAAACATTATTTGACGGTAGAAATATTTTCGATTTTCAAGACATGAAAAAACTTGGTTACAATTATTACTGTGTTGGAATCAATACGAATTAATAAATTAGAAATAACAATTAAACAAATTAGGTTGATACACTTATGCAAAAAAGAATTTTAATAACAGGAGCAGCAGGATTTTTAGGTTCACATTTATGTGATCGATTTATCAAAGAAGGAATGAGCGTTGTGGCTATGGATAATCTGGTTACAGGTGATTTGAAAAATATTGAGCATCTTTTTAAACTTCCTCAATTTGAATTTTACCATCATGATGTTTCTAAATTTATTCACGTACCAGGAAACATCGATTATATTTTACATTTCGCATCACCTGCAAGTCCAATTGATTATTTAAAAATTCCGATTCAAACGTTAAAAGTTTCATCCTTGGGAACACACAACGTACTAGGTTTTGCTAGAGTTAAAAAAGCACGAGTATTAGTTGCTTCAACAAGTGAAGTATACGGAGATCCTGCGGTACATCCTCAAACAGAAGAATATTGGGGAAATGTAAATCCTGTAGGACCTCGTGGTTGTTATGATGAAGCAAAACGTTTCATGGAAGCCTTAACAATGGCTTATCACGAAACGCATGGGTTAGAAACTCGCATCATTCGTATCTTTAATACTTACGGACCAAAAATGAGATTAAATGATGGGCGCGTATTACCAGCATTTATAGGTCAAGCGCTTCGTGGAGAAGATTTAACTATGTTTGGAGACGGAAGTCAAACTCGTAGCTTTTGTTTTGTAGATGATTTAGTGGAAGGTATTTATCGTTTACTAATGAGTGATTATCATTTGCCAGTAAACATCGGAAACCCTGATGAAATTTCTATAAAAGATTTTGCTGATGAAATTTTAAAACTAACAGGTTCTAATCAAAAATTAATTTCATTGGATCTGCCAAAAGATGATCCTAAACAAAGAAAACCTGATATTACAAAGGCGCAACAATTATTAGGTTGGAATCCTAAGGTAAACAGAGCTGAAGGTTTAAAAATAACTTACGATTATTTTAAATCATTAAGTAAAGAAGAACTGAATAAAACAGAACATCGCAATTTAGAAACGCTTAATAAATAAGCATCATTGCGTAAATGAAAAAAATAAAAACACTTAGACATTATACTATTCTTGTAAAAGGAAAAGTTCAACGTGTCAATTACCGTGTGTTTGCGCAATCTAAAGCAATGAAATTAAATCTTACTGGTTTAGTAAAAAATTTACATAACGGAGATGTGTATATTGAAGTGGAAGGCGAAGAAGAAAATGTCAATACATTTATCGACTGGTGTTATGTTGGTTCTCCTTTATCAAAAGTAACTGAAGTCATTTCAGAAGAACAACCACTGAAAGATTTACAAACGTTTGAACTCAAGAGATAAATCTTTCGTTCAAACGTTTTTTTTATTCCATTAAGAAGTTACAGACTCCTTCATTTTATTGGCATTTAAAATAGCCACTTGCTGCGCAATGTTTTGTGCCATTTCTCTAAACGCTAAGGCTTGCGGAGTTGTTTCTTGTAAAACGGCTGGTCGCCCAATATCTCCGGATTCTCTGATACTTTGTACTAAAGGAATTTGACCAAGTAAAGGTAAATTCATTTCTTCTGCTAAATTTTTAGCACCATCTTTCCCAAAAATATAATATTTATTTTCAGGCAATTCTTCAGGCGTAAAATATGCCATGTTCTCAACAATACCTAAAACAGGGACATTAAGAGCTGGCAATTTAAATAATGCAATTCCTTTTCGAGCATCGGCTAATGCTACAGCTTGCGGAGTACTTACAACAACTGCTCCTGTAATTGGAATGGTACTACACAAGGTAATTTGTATATCGCCTGTGCCAGGAGGTAAATCAATAATTAAATAATCTAATTCACCCCAATTTGTATCCATAAACAATTGTGTTAATGCTTTAGATGCCATTGGCCCGCGCAATGCAATAACCTGATCAGGACCAGCTAAAAACCCAACTGAATTTAATTTAACTCCATAACTTTCTACTGGAGCCATTTTTGGTTTACCATCAAATTCTGATTTGGCTGGCATATCGTTTTGTACGTCAAACATAATCGTTTGCGACGGACCATAAATATCCGCATCAACTAAACCAACTTTTGCACCTTGCTTTGCCAAGGCAACGGCTAAGTTTGCTGATATTGTTGACTTCCCTACTCCACCTTTACCAGATGCAACAGCAATGATATTTTTTATTTTAGATAATGTTGAATTATCTGTACTACGCGTTGATGTAACGTTAGATGTCATAGTTACATTAACAATGGCTTCCTTATCCACATAAAATTTAATGGCATTCACACAAGCGTTGTGAATCATGTCTTTCATAGGACATGCAGGTGTTGTTAATACAACAGTAAATGAAACATTCTTACCATCTACCGCAACATCTTTTATCATTCCGAGAGTCACTAAATCTTTTTTAAGATCTGGATCGTCTACATATTTTAAAGCGTCAATAACGCTATCAATTGTAATTTCCATGTTTGTTTTTTTTATTACTTAACATCTAAAAAAATAAATATTAAGAGAGTGAATCGTTTAAACTAAAAACACATTAATGCATCATTTGTTTTGCGATGTTAAATAAATCTACTTCTTCAAAATCTCTTCCCATTATTTGTATACCTATTGGTAAACCATTACTATGAAGTCCGTTTGGTACTGAAATAGCAGGACAACCAACAATATTTGCTTGCACAGTAAATATATCTTCTAAATACATTTTGATTGGATCGGCACTATTTTTACCAAATTCAAAAGCTGTTCCGGGAGTTGAAGGTGTTACAATGAAATCGTACTCAGATAAAATTTCACGTGTTTTCTGACGAATTTTATTTCTTACTTTTTGTGCTTTACTATAATACGCATCATAATAACCAGCGCTTAATACAAAAGTACCTAACATGATACGGCGCTTTACTTCTTTACCGAAACCTTCACTGCGTGATTTTTTATAAGTGCTTTCTAAATCAGTCGCATTTGGACTTCTATAACCAAAATGAACGCCGTCAAAACGTGATAAATTAGATGATGCTTCAGCCGTTGTAATAACATAATAAGTTGGTACTAAAAATTCTAAATACGGAAAATCAACTGATGCAATTGTGTGGCCATCATTTTTTAATTTTTCTAAAGTATCTAATGTTTTTTGTTTAACCTCAGCATCTAAACCATTTGCCTCAACACACTCTTTTAAATAAGCGATTTTATATTTTTTAGTTTGGCCTAATCCTTCTGAATAATTTTCAACCTCTTTTTGAGAAGCTGTTGTATCAAATTCATCAGCACCTGCTGTTACTTGCAATAATAAAGCGGCATCATCTACGGTTTTTGTTATTGGCCCAATTTGATCAAATGAAGAACCGTATGCAATTAGGCCCCAACGCGATACTCTACCGTATGTAGGTTTTAATCCAACTGTTCCTGTAAACGAAGCTGGCTGGCGAATAGAGCCACCTGTATCTGAACCCAAGGCAACGTGACATAAATTTGCTGCAACTGCTGCTGCTGTTCCTCCTGATGAACCACCTGGAACTGTCTTTTCATTTAATGGATTTAATACTTTTCCGTAAGCCGAATTTTCATTACTGCTGCCCATTGCAAATTCATCGCAATTTAAACGACCAATGATAATTGCATCTTCATTTAATAAACGCTCTACAACTGTTGAAGAATAAAGTGATTCAAAACCTTCTAAAATTTTTGAAGAGGCTGAAACCTTATGACCTTTATAACAAATGTTATCTTTTAAACCAACAATTACTCCTGCTAATTTTCCTTGTGTTTTTAATTTTATTTTTTCATCTACACGCTTCGCTTGCTCCATTGCTGAAATATGAAACACTTCTAAAAATGCATTTAAATGTTTTTTTGATTCAATGGTTTTAATAGAATCTTCAACTAATTGAACGCAGGTGATGTTACCAGCGATTAAATCTGTTTGAAGATTTTGTATGGTTGAAAATGTATACACTGTTATTTATATTAAATAATAAAAGCGTCAATCAGTTTGAAAGACGCTTATTTTTTTGTGATTTTTTTTAATTATTTATTCTCGCCTTCTGAAGTGCTTTCGCCTTTAGAAGCATCTTTAAATTCTTTCATTCCTTTTCCTAAACCTTTCATTAATTCTGGAATTTTCTTTCCTCCAAACATTAATAAAACTATAACTAAAATAATTATAATTTCTTGGGTACCCATGCCTAATATTAAGTGTGTCATGATTTTAAATTTTATGAAACAAATATACGTTTTATTTAGTTTTTTACAAAATTAAGAAAAACTGAAAACTACCTTTATTTCCCTTTCGATTTCTTAGCGTAGACTTCATAAACAGCCTCCAACTCTGTAAACCAATCATCGCCATACTTTCTAATCAAAGGTTCTTTCAAAAATTTAAACACCGGCACATTTAATGCACTTCCACATTCACAAGCTGGTTTACAGATATGCCAATTATGGTAATTTACCGCATCGTACTCTTTATACTCTGTTATACGAATTGGATATAAATGACAAGAAATTGGTTTTTTCCAATCTGTTTTGCCATCCAAATAAGCCTGTTCAATCGAACACTTAGCAATATTATTTGAATCAAAAAATACAAAAGCACACTCTTCGCCATCACTCACTAAAGTGGTTGTATAATCTCCATCCGAATCTAAAACATACGTTCCTTGCTTTTCAACTGCCGCTATGCCTTTTTCATTCATGTATGGCTTTGCAATTGGATACACTTTATCCAACAGCTTCAATTCTTTCTTACTTAATGGTGCTCCACTATCTCCTGCAACACAACAAGCGCCCTTGCAAGCAGTTAAGTCGCACACAAATTTTTTGTCAAAAATATCTTCAGAAATTAATGTATGATTAATTGCTATCATGCTATAGTAAATTTATTTTTTTGGAATTCGAACTAATGTTTCTAATAAAAAACCCCAATATTTTTGTACTGAACTTATTTGAGCTCTTTCATCAGGTGAATGAGCGCCTTTAATATTTGGCCCGAAGGAAATCATTTGCATATCAGGATAATTTGTTCCTAAAATTCCACATTCTAAACCTGCATGGCAAGCACTTACTTTTGCTTCAGAATGATAACGTTCTTTATACAAATCGCTCATTAATTTCACAATGGGTGCAGATGGTTTAGGAGTCCAGCCTGGATAAGATCCTGCCGCAACAATATTAGCTCCCATCAATTCAAATGCAGAGGTAATTGCATGTTGTAAATCTAACTTCTCAGTATCCACTGAACTACGTGTTAAACATTGGATTTGAAAGGCTCCATCTTTTACAATCACACGTGCCACATTGTTTGAAGTTTGGACTAAGCCTGCAATATCAGAACTCATGCGATATATACCAAAAGGACATGCGTAAATACTGCGTAATAATTTATACTGAAAATCTGCAGACACTACTTGTGTTGGAATATCAGTTTCTTCAATGGTGATAACTACATGAGGATCCGTTGTTTTGTATTCAGCTTGAATAATACTCTCAAATTCTTGAATACTTTTTTTCAAATTATTTGCATCGCCTACAGTTATAACTGAAACAGATTCGCGAGGGATTGCGTTTCTTAAACTGCCACCATCAATAGAGGCAATCTCAATAGTTAAATCACGTGTTAAGTTTAATAATAAACGATTCATGATTTTATTTGCATTTCCTCTTCCACGATGAATATCCATTCCTGAATGTCCACCCGTTAAACCTTTTACCGAAATTTTATAAGCCATGTTATGTTTGGCAGCCTCACTCGTATACGTTCCAGTAGCAGTAATATCAACACCTCCAGCGCAACCAATGGTTAATTCATCATCATCTTCTGTATCCAAATTCAACATGATACTACCGTCTAACAATCCACCTTTCAATGCCAAAGCGCCTGTCATTCCTGTTTCTTCGTCAATTGTAAATAGAGCTTCTAACGCAGGATGTGGAATAGTTGTTGATTCTAACAACGCCATGATGGATGCAACACCAATACCATTATCAGCGCCAAGCGTGGTACCGTTAGCTTTTACCCAATCTCCTTCAACAAACATTTCAATACCTTGTGTATTAAAATCAAAGTTAGTTGCTGCATTTTTTTGATGCACCATATCTAAATGACTTTGCAACACAATGGTTACTCTATCTTCCATTCCTTTAGTAGCTGGTTTTTTAATAATTACATTCCCTACTTCGTCAACATACGTGGGTAAGTTTAATGTTTCGCCAAATGACTTTATAAATTGAATAACGCGTTCTTCTTTTTTTGAAGGACGTGGCACAGCATTTAAATCTGCAAAATTATTCCACATCACAGTGGGTTCTAGTTTTCTAATGGCTTCGTTCATAGCGATTCTATTTTAAGGCATAAATGTAAGCTTATAATTTATTTTTTGAGAACTTTTAAGCATAATCTTTATTACTTTCGTTATCAAAAAAAAAGACGAATTGAATACTAGAGGAACTACACCTAAAGATGGAAATAGCGGTTTGCATCTGCGTAACAAACACCACGCCAGTTACAATTTTACTGAATTAGTAGAAGTTTGTCCTGAGTTAAAATCATTTGTAATCATTAATAAATTTAAAATTGAAACCATTGATTTTACAAATGCTGATGCTGTAAAAATGCTCAATAAAGCTTTGTTGCAAAGATTTTACGGCATCACACATTGGGATATTCCAAAAAATTATTTATGCCCTCCCATTCCTGGAAGAGCTGATTATATTCATAATATAGCAGACTTACTCAGTTCTAGTAACGGAGGAATTATTCCAAAAGGAAAATCCATTCGAGTTTTAGATATTGGTGTTGGAGCTAATTGTATATATCCATTAATTGGACATAAAGAATATGGTTGGTATTTTGTTGGTTCTGATAGCGATGCTTTTTCTGTAAAAGTAGCGTCACAAATTGTAAGCGCAAATGATTTATCAAACGTTATTGATGTCAGGCATCAAGCAAATGCATTGGCTATTTTTAAAGGAATCATTAAGCCAACAGAAATAATTGATATCACACTATGCAACCCTCCATTTCATTCATCTGCAGAAGAAGCTCAATTTGGCTCAACTAAAAAATGGAAAAATTTAGGGTATAAAAAAACAGTGAAACCTATTCTGAATTTTGGTGGTCAAACGAACGAGCTATGGTGTAAAGGTGGTGAGGTTGGATTTATAACAAGAATGATTTTTGAAAGTATTGAATTCAAAGAACGTAGTTTGTGGTTTACGTCTTTAGTTTCTAAAAGTGAACATTTAAATACCATTTATGTGGCATTAAAAAAAGCAGGTGTTGTATCTGTAAAAACAATTCAGATGACGCAAGGGAATAAAGTAAGTAGAATGGTTGCTTGGACTTTTTTGAATGACATGCAACACATACAATGGAGCTTGAAACGTTGGAAATAATTTTTTAATAAAATATTAGCATCTATTTTTAATGTATTTTTACATACATCATTAACTCACTAATTTTCAATAAAAAAATATAATACTATGTCATTAACTAAAGGGTATGCCGCTAAAAATGCTGGAGAAGCATTAGGTGATTTTGAATTCAACCGCAGAGACGTCGGTCCACACGATGTACAATTTGATATTTTATTTTGTGGCGTGTGTCACTCTGATTTACATCAAGTACGCAATGAGTGGGGATCAACTAATTTTCCTGTTGTACCAGGTCACGAAATCGTGGGCCGTGTGACAAAAGTAGGTGCGCATGTTAAAAAGTTTAAAGAAGGAGATTTAGCTGGTGTAGGTTGTTTAGTAAACTCTTGCAGAGATTGCGACAACTGCCAAAGGGGATTAGAACAATTTTGCAGAAATGGCTCAACAAGCACCTATAATAGTAAAGACAAGCAATTAGGTGGATTTACCTATGGAGGTTTCTCAAAACTAATTGTTGTTGATGAAGCATTTGTTTTACGAATTTCAGATAAATTACCACTGCAAGCCGTTGCACCATTATTGTGTGCTGGGATTACTACCTACTCGCCATTGCGTCATTGGAAAGTTGGAAAAGGACACAGAGTAGCTGTAGTTGGATTAGGCGGCTTAGGACATATGGCGGTAAAATTTGCATCCTCTTTTGGTGCCGAGGTAACGATGTTGAGTACTTCTGCAAATAAAGAACAAGATGCACTTAAGCTTGGTGCTCATCATTTTGCAAACACCAAAAACGTAGAAGATTTAATTAACTTAAAAGGAAAATTTGATTTTATTATTGATACCGTTTCTGCACAACATAATTACAACGACTACTTAGCTATGCTAGATACCAATGGAGTAATGATTTGCGTGGGCGCGCCACCAACTCCGTCTCAAATAATGGCATTTAGTTTAATAGGCGGACGAAAAAGTTTAGCAGGCTCTTTGATTGGTGGTTTACCAGAAACTCAAGAAATGCTTGACTACTGCGCAGAACATAACATTGTATCAGATGTAGAGGTAATTAAAATGGATTATATCAATACAGCGTTTGAACGTATGTTAGCAGGTGATGTAAAATACCGTTTTGTAATAGACATGGCAACGTTGTAATAAATTTATTCTTAATATTAAAAACGTCTATCTGAATTTATTTAGATAGGCGTTTTTATTTTAGAAACAAAATTTTTAAAAAAATTTTACTTATTTCTTTGGCAATCTATAACCAATTTTCGCTCTTGGTTTTGGGTTTTCTTTTTTATCGAGTAATTCATCTAAATACCTAAAAACAATTTCCATGTTTTTGTCTTGGTTATCTAATTTTCTTTTTATTTTTTCAATTTCATATTTTAGATCAGTGTTTTTTAAAAGCATTTCTCTCAACTTTACAAATAATTCTATGATTCTAATACTTACCTGAACGGCTCGTTCACTCTTCAAAACATTTGCTAACATTAAAACACCATGTTCTGTAAAAACGAATGGTAAAGTTCCTCCTAAATGTGATTTTGATGGTATCGCATTTTGCGATAGCATTATCTCAACCTCAATTTCAGTTAACTGAAACATAAAATGCTCAGGAAATTTTGTGATATTTCGTTTCACTTGCTCACGTAAACGAATACTTTTAACCCCATACAACTCCGCCAAATCTCTATCCAACATCACTTTGTGATTCCTGATGATGTAAATTTTATTCATCACTACCTCGTCGGGAACAACTAATAAACTTTCTTTCTTTACCATAACTATACTCTTAATAAATATAGAACAAAGAAAAATAATTTTAAAGCGAGTGATTGCTACAAAGTGTAGCATTTATTTAAAAAAATTAAACTCTTAACTTTTGCATTCTCAATTAAAAAAGCAATGTACAACATCCTTTTAATA
>JBIISW010000179.1:0-4576 GCA_044340865.1 Bacteroidia bacterium
GTTAAAAATAATAGTGATTATTTAAATGAATTTTATGAAAAGCATTCAAATTATTTAACAGCAATACCGATTTTCGTTTTGTATAAAGGGTATGATTTATATCAAAGCAAGGTCAATGATGTAATAAATACAGACCAGTATGCTAGTATTGCCATACAAAAAAATCAAAAAGATACGTCTGATATTATTAAAAAGATAGGTGGATTAAAAGAAAGAATTGCCTTAAATGAGGAGGCTATTGCCGAAGCAAATAAAAATCTAAATGCCGTATGTGATACATCATCTGCAGCAGCAGTTGCTGAAGTAATACCAGTAATGGAAGATACAACATCTACCCCAGTAGTTGCTAGTTACGATGCTTGCGAAGCGCAAAGAGCAATTTACAGAAAATCAATTGAAGATTATTCTGAGGAAAAAAAACAAAATACGTTGTCTAAAAATAGAGCTGAACTTATTTTAACACATTTTAATGTTTTAAATGCTCAAATGATAGCCTCTGACAATTCACAAAAAACTTCAGCCCTATTAGGTTTTAGCATTATTTCAATTTGGTTATGTTTATTAATGGCATTTACTTTGGCGGCAGCACTTTCATTATTTGCTGTAATTAATCATAGTATTTTCAATTTGAATGATGGAGATAAAAAATGGTTTATTGTTCAAGAAGTGGAAGCTGCTAATAAATTAAATCAAAACCAACCGTTTTTAGCCTTAGCAATTCTAATCGCCTTAATCGCCCTTACACTTGCAGGCATCAATCAAACGTTTAATAAAGTTTATTCAGCTATATATGTTGAATTTAATTTAAATGAGGACTCAAATAAGTCTGATTTAGTTGATAGCTTAAGCGTTAATCAGTCAGATTCACCAGCTGTTATGATTGATTCAATTAATACAGTTATTGAATCAAACAATTCAACTGAAATGAGTAATTCCCCAGGATTAGACGTAAATAATGAATAAATGAAAATTTCATAATAATTAAAAACTAAAAAAGCAGAAGTTAATCTTCTGCTTTTTTTAATGGAAATAGTTATAATTGTTAAAGTCTATTCTTAAATGTTAAATAATTTTGATTCATAAAGTAATGCATTAATTTTGATTTACATCGAACAAAAGGCTTATTTTATGTGCAAATTTATAATTCCCATCTTATTTTTTCCATTGTCCATATCTTGTTCAAATGGAGAAGGTCCAATCGGAGCAAGGTCGAGCTCATTGGCACACGCTTCATCATGTTTGATTGACGTATGGAGTTCACGCAATAATCAAGGAAGTTTAGGATTTGTTAGACAAGCAGACGTCGGAGTGTTTTATGAGAATCGATTTTTTGTGAAAGAATTATCACAAAGTGGCTTTGCAGCAGTTGTTCCAATAAAAAAAGGAACATTCGGCTTAGCCTACTCTAGCATTGGATATAAACTGTACCGAGAATCACATGTGACATTAGGGTATGGCATGCAGTTAAATGAAACTGTTTCTTTAGGAATTGGGATGGATTATTTGACAACTAGAATAAGCGATGTTTACGGAAAAGCTCATGCGTTAACGGGATCTTTTGGCATGACGGTTAAATTACTTTCAAACCTCACGATAGCGACACATATCTATAATCCATTTAGAGCAGCAATAACACAGTATAATCATGAAAAAATACCAACCATCTTCAAATTTGGAGCGCAATACATTTTCTCACAAAAAGTATGTTTAGTTTCTGAAGCTGAGAAAACATCTGGACAAAAAACAAATATCAAACTTGGTATTGAGTATAATCCAGCATCCAATATATACATAAGGGTTGGCGGGAGCACATATCCTAGTCACGTTTCTTTTGGAATCGGTGTACTATATAAAGGATTAAAAATAGACATCAGTTCTATGTTTCACTCCGTTTTGGGCGCGTCTCCACAAATAGGATTGCATTATGCATTTGGTAAAAATTATTCGAAACCAAGTAATCAAACAAGCAGTAATTAAAAAACGAAATTTTATTAAAGTCAACTATTACATATTTGGATTATTAATTAGCCTAATAAGTGCTAAAAATTATGCTCAAGTAGATAGCGTTCAACACAAAACTAATGATAATGCAGATGAGCAGATAAACCAAAATATAGAATTATTATCAGAACAGATTCAATCAGAAGATGGCGATATATCAAATCTCATAGAAATATATAGCTATTATAAACAACATCCACTTAACCTCAACCAGGCGAAAAAAGAGGAAATGATGGAACTTCAATTACTGTCAGAAATTCAAATTAATCATTTAATAAATCATAGAGAACAAAATGGGTATCTCATGACCATTTATGAATTACAAAGTATTGAAGGTTTTGATGTTTCAACTATAAAGAAAATTCTACCATATGTATACGTAAGTAATTATTTTAATTCCGCTTTTTTTAGTATAAATGAAATGTTGAAATATGGGAAGCATGAATACGTTATGAGACTACAACGCATCATTGAAAAGCAATCCGGATATTATAAACCTGATAGTTTAACTAAGGCTATTAAACCCAACTCTTATTATTTAGGGGATCCGAATCGCATTTTTGCACGGTATCATTTTCAATACAATAATGCCGTCAGTGTAGCATTTAGTGGCGAAAAGGATGCCGGCGAAGAATTTTTTAAAGGCACTCAAAAAAAAGGTTTTGATTTTTACAGCGGGCATATTGGAATTAAAAATATTAAGTTTGTAAAAACATTAGTTATTGGGGATTATCAAGCTACATTCGGACAAGGCCTTACTCTTTGGCAAGGATTTGCATTTGGAAAATCAGCAGCAGTTACGAGTATTAAACGCTATGGTAGTGGAATTAAAGCCTATCAATCATTTGACGAAAATCGATTTTTTAGAGGGATTGCAGGAACATGTAACTTTAAAAAATTAGAATTTACCGGCTTAATTTCATATAAAAAATTAGATGCCAATGTTAATCTTGCCGATACATCCACGAACGGAGATATTGAAATCATCAGTGTAAGCAGTTTATCCTTAGGTGGCTTACATAACACAACAAATTTAATACAAGACAAAGCAAAGATATCTCAATTATTAATAGGTGGAAATGCTTCTTATAATAATAGGAACTTGCATATTGGAGGAACGTTTCAAAGTATGTACCTAAGTTCAAAAATTAGTAAAACACAAACTTTATACAATCAATTTGATTTCCAAGGCAAACAAAACATAGTGGGTGGAATTGATTATAGTTACATATTTAAAAACGCAAATTTATTTGGCGAATACGCTATGAGTTTCAATGGTGGTAAAGCATTTTGTCAAGGATTAATTTTAGTTCTCGATCCAAAACTAACATTGGCAGCACATTATCGTCGTTTTGAAAAAAACTTTCAAAATCTTTATGGTAATGCCATTTCAGAAAATACACTTCCTCAAAATGAAAAAAGTATTTATGTTGGCGCAGAAGCCAAACTATTTAAATCACTTACACTATCTCTTTTTTTAGATCAATATAATTTTGATTGGATTAAATCAACGGCTAGCGCTCCATCTCATGGACATGAATTATTGACACAACTCAACTTTACACCAACAAAAAAAATTGACATGTCTTTACGTTTCAGAAATCGAATTCACTTAAAAAATAGCGCCACAGAAAATAATTACACATACTTAGTTCCTTATGAACAATCTAATTGTCGTTATCATGTATCAGTGCAGTTAACTCCCGATATAAAAATAAAATCAAGAATTGAATATACGTATGTAACTAAAAAAAATGAGCCTGATGAGGAAGGTGTTGCCTTTGCGCAAGATATTGTATATAAGAAAGTTGGTAATCCAATTTCTATCACATTGCGGTACGCCGTGTTTGACACGAAGAGTTACGACAGCAGAGTATATATTTATGAAAACGATGTACTTTACGGTTATTCTGTTCCTGCTTTATATTATAAAGGACAACGAGCATACTTATTATTAAACTGGGATATTACACGCCACTTTGAAATTTGGATTCGTTTGGCTCAATCTATTTTTGATAATCAACAAACATTACAGGCAGGCAGCTTAAATCAAATTAACGGCAATACAAAAAGCGAAATTAAATTTCAACTAAGGTTAAAGTTCTAAATAAAGAAATAAAAAAACCAACAACGGTTAGTTGTTGGTTTTAATCATTATTTAAAAAAATTATTTTCCAGGAGTTTTCGGAGTTGGCTTCGGTGCTGGAGTTGGCTTAACAACATTGTTAGCGCCAGGAATAACAGCCGCTGGCATCGTTTCTAATTTCTTTTTTACTAATTGTAAAATATCTTCAGTTGGTTCGCTATAAATTACAACACCTGTGCTTGTATCTAAAACATATTTATAACCATTTTCTTTAGCAACTAATTCGATGGCTTTACGCGCTTTTTCATAAATAGGTCGAGATAATTCTTGCTGTTTGTTTTGCAAATCTTGACGTGCTTGCGTTGTAAATTCATCTACACGATTCTTCAAATCTTGTAATTCTTTTTCTTTTGAAGCTTTAATGATTTCAGAATACGTTGATCCTTCAGCCATATATTTTTCATATTTAGACTGCAATTCTGTTTGCAT
>JBIISW010000180.1:0-4561 GCA_044340865.1 Bacteroidia bacterium
GGTTGAAATAAGAGAAATATAATCGTCGAGGGTGTTTTGAGTATGAACAAAATTGCCATCGGATAAGCTGTAGTTAATCAGAAAATTATAGGACATGGGAAATAGAACAAAGTATCCGAACATAATTCCAATTAAAAAAAGAATCGAGGCAACAATGACGAATAACTTAGCTGGAGCAGATTCGGTATCTTTTAAAGCTGGTTTAATAAATTTCCAAAGTTCGTAAATGATGTATGGGAATGCTAAGATAATTCCACCCAATGTGGCAATCCACATGTGAGTAAAAAATTGTTCTGAGGCGGCTAGCGTTTGCAATTGCATTGGCTTAATGGTCATGCACATCACATCGCCAGCACCTAATTGATGTCCAAGGGCACAAAGTGCTCTGTATGAAAAGAAATCGGGCTTTAATGGGCCAAAAATAACCGTGTCAAATAAAAAATTATTATAACAAAAAAGAGTGACACCAATCACCACGATAGCAATTGCGCTTCGCATCAAATGCCAACGCAAAGCATCTAAATGCTGCATAAACGACATTTGTGTTGATGTTTCTTCTTGATTGTTATTTGCCATCATGGTGAGCAAATTTAAACATTATTATGAATGACGCAGAGATAAAATAACGCTTCATTAAAGAATAGATTTTAAAATTTCTCCAAATCTAAAAATATCTTCAAAGGAGTTATACATAGGAACGGGAGCACAACGAATTACATTTGGTTCACGCCAATCTGGAATGACACCGTTTTCTATGAGTTTATTGTAAAGGGCTTTTCCGTATCCACGCGCAACAATACTTAACTGACAACCTCTGTTTTCTTTGGGAGTAATAATTTCTAAACAATTATTTTTTTCTTTATTAACTTCCGTTACAATAAATTCCAAATAGGCCGTTAATGCTTTGCTTTTTTCGTTCAACTTTTCCATTCCAACTTCATCAAATATATCTAAAGAAGCTTTGTAGGCAGCCATTGATAAGATGGGCGCATTACTCATTTGCCAACGCTCTACAGATTCAATAGGTTTAAATTCTTTGTCCATTTTAAAGCGCGTTTCTTTATCGTGACCCCACCAACCTGCAAACAATGGCATATCGGTATTTTTGTGATGACGCTCATGAACAAAGGCTCCTGCAACACTTCCAGGGCCTGCATTTAAATATTTGTATGAACACCAAGCGGCAAAATCAACATTCCAATTATGAAGTTCTAACTTTAAATTACCCGCAGCATGCGCTAAATCAAAACCAACAATGGCGCCAGCCTTATGACCCGCGTCAACAATTGCTTTCATATCAAAAACTTGGCCACTGAAATAATTAACACCACCAATCATGATTAAAGCTAGTGAGTCTTTATTTTCTTCAATGGCTTTGTAAATATCTTCATGTCTAACTTCATATTCGCCTTCGCGTGGAGCAATTTCAATAATGGCATCACTAGGTGTATAACCATGAAATTTAACTTGAGATTGTAAAGCGTATTGATCACTTGGAAACGCTTTCGCCTCACATAATATTTTGTAGCGTTGTGTTGTTGGGCGATAAAACGACACCATGAGTAAATGTAAATTTACCGTGAGTTGGTTCATCATCACCACTTCGGTTGGCAAGGCACCAACAATTTTAGCTGTTTTATCAGTGAGTATTTCATGATAACTCAACCATGGATTTTTAGCTAAAAAATGGCCTTCTACCCCAAATTTAGCCCAATCATTTAATTCTTGCTGTAAATAATCCTTGGTGGTTTTAGGTTGTAGCCCTAATGAATTACCCGTAAAATAAACCATATCCGCATCATTGTGTTGAGGTATGTAAAATTTATTTCTATAAGATTTTAAAGAATCATTTGCATCAAGTTGTTTTGCAAACGCTAAGCTGTTTATATAAGTTGTCATCATTAATGTCTATTGGTTTGTAAAATTAGCAAAAAACAAAAACGCCTTAACAAAATAAAAACTTTATCTTTAAAAAGTGTCTTTTCTTACAAATATAGGGTTATTAAAAAAGCTGACTTTACACAAGTTGGTTAATGTTTTTTATGTTTGGGGGAGTTATTATATGTCTAAACACACAAAGCGAAATTTTAATAAAGGACTTCCTATTAGTTTAGCTATCGAACCAACAACAAGTTGTAACCTGCGTTGTCCTGAATGTCCTAGTGGATTAAGGCAATTTACAAGACCAATCGGCATGTTGGAACCTGCTTTTTTTAAAAAAACCATTGATGGTGTTTACAAAGAACTTCTTTATCTGGCTTTTTATTTTCAGGGCGAACCTTATTTGAATCCTCATTTTTTAGATATGGTTACATATGCTTCAACTAAAAAAATTTACACATCCACATCAACGAATGCTCATTATCTAACGCCCGAAATGGCTTTAAAAACTGTTCAAAGTAAACTAGATAAACTAATTATTTCAATTGATGGAACAACTCAAGATACTTATGAGCAATACCGAATAGGCGGAACATTAAGTAAAGTTATAGAAGGCACCAAAAACATCGTGTCAGCAAAAAAAAAGTTACAGAGTAAAACGCCTCATCTTGTTTTTCAGTTTTTAGTAGTGAAGCCCAACGAACATCAACTAAATGATGTTAAACAATTAGCTAAAGAGTTAGGTGTTGATGAAGTTGTTTTTAAAACAGCCCAAGTGTATGATTTTAAAAATGGCAATTCTTTAATACCTGATAATATCAAATACAGTAGATATAAAAAAAATAGCGATGGAACGTATGCGATTAAAAACAAGTTATTAAATCAATGCTGGCGAATGTGGAGTAGTTGCGTGATTACATGGGATGGATTAGTTGTGCCTTGCTGTTTTGATAAAGATGCAAAGCATCAATTAGGTGATTTAAAACAACAACAGTTTAAAGACGTTTGGATTTCTCAACCATATCAAATTTTCAGAAAGTCCATTTTAAAGTCGCGACAAGAAATTGACATTTGTAAAAACTGCAGCGAAGGAACTGCTGTTTGGACATCTTAATTTGGCTAAAAAATAGTTACCTTTACCTAAACATCTTCATAAGATGTTACTTTAAAAAATGGCAAAATCAAAAAAACAACCAAAACGTTATTTGTTCGAAGAAGTATTAACGTTTTTAAAACATAATTCCGAAAAATCATTCAACTATAAACAGCTTGGAGCTGCAATGGAAATTGATAATGAGAGCGATCGTTTCACTTTATTAGAAACACTGGAAGAATTAAAACACCAAGGCTTTGTAATCGAAAGAGAAATCGGAAAATACCAAGCAAAAGAAACAAAAACATACGAAACAGGCACGATAGATTTTACAACATCTGGCGCTTCTTATGTTATCGTTTCTGCCGATTCACCGGATGTTTATATTCCTTTTAGAAGAAGCAAAGATGCTCTAAATGGAGATTTAGTTAAAATAAGTTTAACTTCCAAAAGTAAGTCAAAACCCGAAGGCGAAGTGGTTGAGGTAATTAAACGTAAGAAAACTAAGTTTGTTGGAACCATTCAAATCAATCAAAAATTTGCATTTGTAGTTCCTGATTATACCAAAATACATGTTGATTTTTTTGTTCCTCTTCAAGACACGTTAGACGCAAAAAATGGACAAAAAGTAGTTGTAGAATTTGTTGAATGGAAAAGAGGGTCTGATAATCCGAATGGAAAAATTGTGGAGGTGCTTGGAGATGCTGGCGATCATGAAACAGAAATTCACGCTATTATGGCGGAGTTTGGACTACCAATGGTTTTCGATCCAAAAGTAGAAAATGAAGCAAAAGAGTTAGATACAGAAATTTATCCAGAAGAAATTGCGAAACGACGTGATTTCAGACATATTACAACGTTTACGATTGATCCAGCAGATGCAAAAGATTTTGATGATGCTTTATCGTTACAATTATTAGATAATGGAAATTGGGAAGTGGGCGTTCATATTGCCGATGTGACTCATTACTTAAAGCCAAAAACTATTTTAGATGATGAAGCTGTAAGCCGCGCTACATCCGTGTATTTAGTTGATCGTTGTGTGCCCATGTTGCCCGAAGTGTTGAGTAATTTTGCCTGTTCACTTCGTCCACATGAAGAAAAATATTGCTTCAGTGCTGTTTTTGAATTAGATGAATTTGCTCAAATTCAAAATCAATGGTTTGGAAAAACAGTTATTTATAGCGACCACAGATTTAGTTACGAAGAAGTACAAACCATTATTGAAACTGGTGTTGGCGATTATAAAGATGAAATCCATACACTGGATAAATTAGCTAAAATATTACGCTCCGAGCGTACAGCAAAAGGCTCAATCTTTTTTGATAAAGCTGAAGTGAAATTTCAACTTGATGAAAACGGTCTTCCTACAGGAGTTTACTTTAAAACGCAAAAAGACGCACATAAATTAATTGAAGACTTTATGTTATTGGCGAATAAAAAAGTGGCCGAATTTTTAGGAAAACCACAATCAAAAGAAGACGCTAAAACAAATCATCAAAAAGATAAAAGCAATGCTAACGCCGTTGTGTATCGTGTACATGATGTGCCTAAAGATGAAAAATTACAAGAGTTAAATAATTTTGT
>JBIISW010000049.1:0-15420 GCA_044340865.1 Bacteroidia bacterium
TAATAGTTGTTTCATCCGTATTGTATTTATGACATATGGCATAAAGTGTTTCACCTTTTAAAACTTTATGATAAATATATTTAGAAGTGTCAAGGTTCTCCTGTTGCTTAGGCAATAAACTTTCGAATGGGATTTTTAATGTTTGCCCATTTTTTAACCCATCAATAGCATCATCGTTTTCAGCTAAAACAGAATTAATATCTATGCTATACGTTTTAGCAATGGCATATAAACTTTGTCCTTTTTCAACAATATGGATATAATATTTCTTACCGTTAATGGTTTTAATATCTGTTGATTTTGTTTGGCCTATTTGTAATAATGGCAACAAGCAAAATGTAACAAGCAACATTAAAATGAAATATAATTTATTTATTTTATCCATTCGTATGAACTATTTAACATGTAGCAAAATTGTGTATTATTCCCATTCTATTGTAGCAGGAGGCTTAGAACTAATATCATATACCACTCTATTTACTCCTTTTACTTTATTAATGATATCGTTAGAAACTTTTGCCAAAAATTCATAGGGCAAATGACACCAATCAGCAGTCATACCATCAGTAGACGATACAGCTCTAAGTGCCACAACTTTTTCGTAAGTACGCTCATCGCCCATCACACCAACACTTTGTATTGGTAATAAGATAGCACCTGCTTGCCAAACAGAATCATATAATCCAGCAGTTTTCAGGCCATCTATAAATATAGCATCTACTTCTTGCAATAATTGAACTTTTTCTGCGGTGATGTCACCTAAAATACGAATCGCTAATCCTGGGCCTGGGAAAGGATGACGCCCAATTAAACTTTTGTCAATTCCTAAAGCTGTTCCTACTCTTCTCACTTCATCTTTAAATAAACTGCGTAATGGTTCAACAACTTGTAGTTTCATATAATCTGGTAAACCACCAACATTATGATGAGATTTAATCGTAGCAGAAGGTCCATTAACAGATAAACTTTCAATCACATCAGGATAAATAGTGCCTTGACCTAACCATTTTGCATCTGTAATTAACTTTGATTCTTCATCAAATACATCAATAAATGATTTTCCTATTGCTTTACGTTTAGCTTCAGGATCTGATATATTTTTTAAGGCGTCATAAAATAAATGTTTGGCATTAACGCCCTTCACATTTAAACCCATTCCTTTGTAAGATTCTAGTACATTTTCAAATTCATCTTTACGTAATAAGCCATTATCAACAAATATGCAATGTAAATTTGAACCAATTGCTTTGTGTAATAATACCGCTGCTACACTGCTATCAACACCACCTGATAAACCTAAAACTACTTTATCATTTCCCAATTTTTGTTTCAATTCAGAAACTGTTGTATCGATAAACGAGCTTGATGTCCAATTACCTTCGCAACCGCAAATACCTTTCACAAAATTTTGTAACAAGGTAGCGCCTTCCGTTGAATGAAAAACTTCTGGGTGAAATTGAATACCCCACGTTTGTTCATTGTTTATTGCGAAACCAGCAACCTTCACATCATGTGTACTTGCAATAATATTATAATTTTCAGGAACTTTTAAAATAGTATCAGCATGGCTCATCCACACCTGGCTTTCATTACTAATCGATTTAAATAATAGATTGTTATCTTCAACAAAACTTAGATTCGCTCTTCCGTATTCGCGCGAATTTGATTTACCTACTTCACCACCATAAAAATGAGCTAACAACTGAGCTCCATAGCAAATTCCCAACAAAGGTAATTTACCTTTGATGTTTTCTAAATTTGGATTTAAGGGGTTTTCTTGTCTCACACTGTGCGGACTTCCTGATAAAATAACTCCTTTTACATCTGGAGTCAATTCAGGGATTTTATTAAACGGGTGTATTTCGCAATACACATTCATTTCTCTTAATCTACGCGCAATAAGTTGAGTAAATTGAGAACCGAAATCTAAAATTAAAATTTGTTGTTGCATAATTATCAATACGTAATAGCTAACAAAGATAGCTTTTTGTTTGGGATTGATAAGAAACGGAATGAATTAAATGCAAAAAAAATAAACAATTAATCCTTACTTTTCATAAACTTAACAAGTGTATAAATGCCAAGTGCAAATATGCAAGCAACAAAAATAACAATCACATAATCACTTATGGCAAGATCTGTTTTCATTAGGCTTCTAATAAATTATTTTTAACAGCAAACATAACTATTCCAGCGGTATTTTGAATATTTAATTTAGTCATTAAATTTTTACGATGGGTATTTACAGTATGTGTACTTAGCTCTAATTTATCGGCAATAAGTTTATTTGATAAACCTTCCGCTATTAAACGCACAACTTCTAATTCTCTGTCAGTAATACCAATACCATCGCAAGAAACTTTTACAATAGAATTAGAGCTTGATGTATCAGTTTGAGATAAATAATGGGCTACTTGGCCACATAAAAAACGCTCACCGTTATAGGTGGCATGAAGAGCTTCTATAATCTCTTCTTTATCACACTCTTTTAATAAATAGCTCCTAACACCAGCGTTTAAAGCCGCTTGCATTTCCGTTCTAGGCAAGAAATTGGTGATAGCCAATATTTGTAATTTCTTGAATGTATTTAAAATTAAAACAATTTGTTTGTTCGAAAATTGTAGCGATTGAAAATCAAGGACTAATATCTTTGGTTTATGCTGCTTAATCGAGGCTAATAATTGATCAAAACTTTCCTTATCCGTATAATTAACTTCAAAATTTACAGATTCACTCAACAAAGTATATAAGCCGAAACGGCTTAAATAATTTTTATCGGCTATTAATACGGAAATCATGATGAATTTCTTATTTAGATTAATTTTAAACAAAGATAACCATACAAATTGAACAACAAAATAAAAAATGAAAAAAAATAATAACAAAGTTATTTTAGTAATTTAAAGCGATTTTTTACAATATGACACCGTTTTTAAGATTAGTTGCAGAATACACTCACAATCATCATCAATCAGGAACAGATTCGCTATGTATTATTTTACCAAATAAGCGTGGTGCTTTATATTTGAAACAACATTTGGCTGCTGTTTTTCAAAAAACAATTTGGTTGCCAACCATTATTAGTGCTGAAGAATTAGTTTCTCAATTATCTGAATTAGACCAGGCAGATAGCGTGGATTTAATTTGTGATTTATACGTGGCATATTGCTCTGTGCTAAAAGAAAAAGCCGAAACTTTTGATGCTTTTGCAAAATGGGGGAATTTAATGCTTCAAGATTTTAATGAAGCCGACCGTTATTTAGTTGATACAAAAGCCTTATACCAAAACTTAAAAGAGATTAAAGAAATAGAAAATTGGAGTTTAAGTGCAAATGAATTAACATCTACCCAACAAGATTACATCGAATTCATGCAACAAATGGGTTTAATTTATGATGTTTTTACAACAAATTTAATTCAAAAAAAACAAGGCTATCAAGGTTTAATGTATCGCAAAGCTTTCGAAAATTTTAATCAAAGTAATGCTATAAATAAATATTCTCATATTTTAATTGCTGGTTTTAATGCCTTAAACAAAGTGGAAACCATTATTTTTTCAGAGTTAGCTAAAACAAAAAAAGCAACATTACTTTGGGACATTGACAAATACTACTTCGAAAATAATGAATATGAAGCTGGATTATTTTTACGAAAAAACTTCACTAATCAATGGTTGAAATCAGAAAGTTTTATCGGAAATAATTTTACAGACATTAATAAAACTATTGATATCATTGCAGTTCCTAATAAAGTGGGGCAAGCACAAGTTGTTGCACATCAGTTAAAACAATGGATAAAAGAAGGAAAATCAATAGATAAAACTGCCGTAATTTTGGCAGATGAAAGCTTATTATTTCCAATTATCAATCAATTACCAAAAGAAATTGAACATGTAAACATTACAATGGAATATCCATTGCGATTTACCCCTATTTATGATTTAGTTGATAATCTTATTTCTATTCATCATTCAGTTTCCAAAAACAATAGTGGTAGTTTTTATTATTTAGATTTTTTTAAAATTGTACAAAACGCTTTGTTTACAAATTACTACCAGAGTTTCAATCCTAATATTACAATACAATCAATCATTCAAAAAATAATTGATAAGAATTATGTGTGGCTAAATTTGCGCACCTTAGAAGATTTATTTGAATCAAATTTAACTTCGATAAAACCATTATTTGAAAGCTGGAAATCATCTATCGATGGTGTTCATGCTATTCATCACATGCTAACTTATTTTAATGAAACTGATTCAAAACAATTACAGTTAACAAACATAGATCAAGAATACTTGCATGTTTTTACAAAATATTTTAATCGTTTACATAGTTTAGTAAATAGTCATTCTTACTTACACTCTTTAACAACACTTAAAAGTTTGTTCAAACAAATTATTGGAATGGCTACTGTTCCATTTATAGGAGAACCATTAAAAGGATTACAAATAATGGGTGTGTTAGAAACGCGAACCCTTGATTTTGAAAACATCATTTTATTAGGTATCAATGAAGGTGTTTTACCTTCGGGCAAATCAATGAATTCATTTATACCAAACGATTTAAAGAGACACTTTAGTATGCCTTTGTATGGAGATAAAGACGCCGTTTATGCCTATCATTTTTATAGAATCTTACAAAAAGCATCTTCCGTTTTATTGACTTACAATACAGAACAAAGTTTATTAGGTACAGGTGAAAAAAGTCGATTTATAACACAACTACAATTTGAGTTAGAAAAATTTAATTTAAACCATACAATTACTGAAAAAATGTTGAGTGGTGATAAATTACCTGCAAGTATTTCCAATCATATTTCAATTACAAAAACAACTCAAAACTTAGACTTAATTGTCAAAAAACTAATTACAAACGATAAGTATAGCGGTTTAAGTCCTTCCGCATTAAATACTTACAAAGATTGTTCGTTACGTTTCTTTTATAGATATGGTGCTGGTATTAAAGAAACGAGTGATGTAGAAGAAAATGCAGAAGCTAGTACGCAAGGGCAAATTTTACATAAAAGTCTTGAAAATTTATTAATGCCTTTTAAAGGAAAAATATTAAGCGAAGCGGATATTATTTCCTGTCAAACTAAAACCGAAGAAACTGTAAATTTAGTGTTTCAAGAATTTTTCAGTCAAAAAGAAAGTAATTTCGGTAAAAATTTCTTACAAAAAAAAGTAACCAATGAGTATGTAAAAAAATTACTCTTGAATGATTTACATAGTATTAAACAAAGTCGCTTAACGAATCAATACTTAAGTTTAATTGATTTAGAAGTTTTACTTGAAACAACTGTAAACGTTATGATCAATGGGCAATCCACTCCCATTTACATAAAAGGATCAGCAGATAGAATTGATAAAATAGGAAACGTCATACGCATCATTGATTATAAATCATCCATAAAAAGTTCAGATAAATTTAACTTTGAAGGTTTCGAAAAATTATTTACAAATAGTGATTACAATAAAATGCTACAATTATTTATGTACGCATGGTTATTTGTAAAAAAAGGAATGGCAAAACCTGAAGAATTAATGCCTTGCATCATTCCATTTAAAAAATTTGAAGAAAAACCTCGTTTTATAAATGATAATTCAAAAGAAAAAGCTCCTCTGGTATTTACAACTGAATTGCTTTTGGAATTTGAAATGCATTTAATTCAAGAAATAAATAATATGCTTGATACTCGATTAAATTTTAATCAAACTGAAGATGTAAAAAACTGTGAATATTGCGCATATAGCAGTATGTGTAATATAAATTAAATTCAAAAAAAAGTAAGAATGAAATCATTGTTTTTATTGAACAAAAACATGACACGTTGATCAACTAACTCACAATTAAAATAAGAAAACAGATTTATATAAAAAAGAAAATGAAATTATTTTATTCCCCTCTGCTTTTTTATATTTTCGTAAGCCTCTTGTATTTTTTGAAATTTCTCTTTAGCACCTTTTTGATATTCTTCACCTAATTGCGCCACTTTATCAGGATGATAACGAATAGCCATTTGTCGGTAAGCTTTTTTTATTTCTTCCTCGGAAGCTGTACTTTCTATCCCTAAAACTTTATAATCAGAATTGACATCACGGTAAAACATGTTTTTAATACTTTCAGAATCAACCTTTGGAATATCTAACAATGTAGCAATTCGATTTAATAATTGAATTTCCACATCCGCCACATGCCCATCAGCTTTAGCAATTCCAAATAAGTAATGCAGTAATTGTATTCGTACTTCAACTTGTGTGCGCATTTTAATATCACTGCAAATTTGTTCTAGTGGAATTTCACCACCATTAACTAAATGTTTTAACGTTTGTAAATGAGAAACAGAAAACTGAGGACCAAATTGTTGAGCAAAAAAAGATTTTACGTAATCTAATTCTACTTTTAACACTTTTCCATCTGCCCTCATAACTGATGCTGATAGGGCAATTAACATCGTTGCAAAATCACCATGAGAACGAGTAGAACGCTGCTGATAATATTTAAAAACATCTTCGGTTGTTCCACCATTTGATGTTATTTGTTTTCTGAGGGTTGAGAAATTTTCAATGACTGTTCCAATAAAGAAACCAATCATGGCTCCAAAAAAATTTTTTCCTAAAAAAAAGTATCCTAAAACTGCTCCAATAAATTTAAACACGCTATCAAATTTTAATAGATTAATAAAGCATAAATATACTATTTAGCTTTCTTTTTTTAGAAAATAATAAAACCTGTTTAAGGAATAAATTTTAGTCCTACAACAAAAACGTTATAGTTATAATTGAATGATTGAACAGCTTCGACTTTCTTTTCAAATTGATACAAGCCAAAAAGTGACACACGTTTATTGATTTGGAAATTAGTAAGCAAAGAAGTTCGAGAAGTTGTTAAATCAAACGAATTATTTACCAAATAGCCATTATCTTCAATAATGTTTTTTCCTTCATTGAAAAAATAACTTGCTTTAATAGAAAAACGATTAATTGGTTGATAATACAAAAATGGCGCAACTGCCGCGTATGTTGTAGCATAACTATCAAGTGTGTGAACATATCCTGTACATCCTAAAATTAACTTAGGATTACCAAATACAGAGTAAGAAATAAAACCATTATGAATGATTTGAGTTTTATTAGCGATATTGGAAACCAATGAACCTGCAGATAATGTCAACTTATTAATTGTTTTTTGAATTGAAACTGAACCTATAATAGAGTTACTAGTAGTTTCGGTTATTATTTTTCTTGGCGGAGGTCCGACATGCAAAGTTGATGGAGGTGTTGCAGTTTCAGTTATTAATTTTGAATTTAATACATGTATGGAAGGAGACAATAACCAATTGTTTTTTAATGGAATAGATGCTTTAATATAATATTGAGTTTGTTTGGAGTTCCCAATAAAACTAACTTGATTATACTTAGTTATAGCATGAAATAATGAAAATTTATTTTTAACATAGTGATTTAACCCTATTTGAAAATATAATGGTGAATTAAAATAATTTGAATTGGTATTAGTTCCTTGATTGTAATATCCTGATTGATTAGCTATTTTAGTACCAGCTTCTAATATAAAAAATCCAAACTTTGATTGTTCTTTAATACCAACTTTCTTAATTAAAACCTCACTGAAACTAATACTTAAATTCCTCGCTTCTTCATTTCTTCCATTATATATGTAGCAATAGTATAAATATTCTTTCGCTAATTCATCTTCAGAATTAAAAAACAAACTTTTTTTAAAATGACTTTCAGCCATCACGTAATTTTTATCTTCGTAATACGCAATACCAACACGCATTTGTAAATAATAGTAATCAATACCATTTTTAATGGCAAGATTTCCAAATTTAATAAGTTCGTTCCACTTTTTATCGACATACAATTGATAACTTTTTCGCTCAATATAAGCGGCATCTAATGTGTCTTGCGAAATAATTTTACCACTCATTAATACAAAAAAAATGAGGAAAAGAATTGAATTTTTACTAAAGTACATACAGAAATTATTTTATTAAACTTAACCCTTCCAAAGCTGATTTATCATTAGGGCTATACAATAATGTTTTATTAAACAATACAGATGCTTGTGTTTTATTCCCTAAAAAATAATTAGCCCATGCACTCATCAACATGTTACTATAACCAAATGGTGCCAAATTTAAAGCTACATCAAAGTATTTCTTTGCACTAAAATAATCTTTACGATAATAATAAATCAAGCCTAAATTATAATTAGCCGTGCTATTTTTAGAATCTAATTTTAATATGGCTAAATACATTTTTTCAATATCATTCCAACTTTCTAATTTGGTAAAAGGATTAATAATGGCCCACTTTGGTTCAGTTGCTGCTGGCATTAAGACAATTGCTTTTTGATAGAAGGAAACTGACTCCTTATGTTTTCCAGATAAATAATGCAACCAACCTAATCTCAAATTTATTTCATAAGAGGTAGCGCTATACACAGTATTCAATGATGTAATTGCAGCATCGTATTTTTGAATGGCTTCATAATCATATGACTGACTGAAAGCAGAAGCGACTGATTTGTTTTGTGCATTTAGTGTTAATGAGCTAACTGTAATAATAACAGCTAATGATGTTTTTAAATAGTTCATAGTTTAAATGTGAAGAATTTGATGTTGTGAAAATTAACGGTAAAATAAAATTAAAATTGTTTATAGATATAAGATTCGGAAGACTGTTTTTTATGAATTGTAAATTTATTAATAGTTTGATCTTTCAATTCTAATTCAAAATTAACTTTTTTGATGGTGTAATTCATGACTTTTGTTTCTATCTCAGAGTTAATAATTAACTTCTGAGGCGCGTAACTATTATCAGAATATGAAAAAGTTGAAGTGAATATCGCTTTTGTAAATAAATAAAAAGGAGAAACAAAATCCTGAAAGAATTGCATCAATTGATTATTAAAGTGTATTAAGGGAACATTATCATTCACTTCTATGAATTGATAATAGCCCAAAAGTTGCCTGTAGGTGGCTAAATAAAAATAAAACAATAAGGATTCGCGATCACCTTCAAAATCGGTAAAATATAACATCACGCCATCATTCACAAAATAAGCGAAGGATTTACTTTCTTCGCAATGAATGTAGGTTCTATTTAAGGCGTCTGTATGTATTTCCCATGTAACAACGTCATCACTATTTTCTTTTTGAAATGATAATTTATGTCCTGGCAAAAAAGAAAAGCTATTTACTAAAATTTCATTCACCTGAACATTACTAATAAATGCTCCCTCTTTTGGTACTTCAGAAATCAATAATTTTTTTTCAGAGCCTATTCTTTCAATAAAATAGGAAATAGGATATGCTATTGTTTTTGAACCAACAAGTGGCGTAGTTTGCAATTGAAAATGGATATGTGGTTCTGGAGATCGACCCGAATTACCACATGTTGCAATATAAGTGCCTTTCGAAATAAATTGGCCGACAAATACATTAAAAGTATCTTTTTTAATGTGACTGATTTGGGAAAACAAACCATTTAAATGATTAATAATAATCGTATTACCCCAATTATATTCGGTATTCATATCACCTACATCATTTTCTTCAACAGTATTAATAATATCATATACATAACCATCATAAGGTGCATAAATTTCTTTATTGTAACAATAAAAATTTTCCCTTGAAAAATCTTCATTTCTATGTGTTGGCTCACGATAGGTGTTTGATTTAGAATCTACAATTACAAAATCTAAAGCTTTGCTCCAATCTCCTAAATGCGTAATTTTCCCATCATAACCTTGACTAACATTCCATTCGCCAGCAAAAGGTAAAACGATTTTGTACAAATGTTCATGCTTGAACCTCTGCAAGGAGTTAATGTATTTATAAATTGTTTTTTCAGCAGAAAAATATTGAATGGTTACAACCTGAAGGTATTTTTGCAACCAACGTTGATTTAATGAAAATAAAAAAGCAGTACAAACAATACTGAAGGATAAAGAATAAGATTTTAATTGAAATACAAATAAAATTTTACTCAATGACATTGCAACTAACATCAACACTGGAACTAAAATAATAACAGTTATGTAGCTATAGGTATTAGGAATGATAAAAAAACAGCCTATAGCAATAGCTAAAAAAATAAAATTAGACCCAACTAAATTGTAGTTTAAATCGCTGACATCTGCCCCAAATAAAGAATAAAATAAATAAGCTAAAGAAAATCCAATGATGCTTAACGAAAAAGCTATTCTAGAAAAATAAAGCAAGCCTAAGGCAATTAGGATGCCACCCATTACACTGGTTTGAAAAAAGGTTCCTGCTAAAGTTTTAAAATAAATAAGTGCCATAGGAAAAATATTCAAATCATCTAACGAATGAACAAACAAATAAAATGAAGATGTTTCGTTGCGCATGGTTTCATTAATGGTGTAGATATGACTTTCATCCAAATGAATATTCGCGAAATTTGATGAAGCAAGAGATACTATCCAGTAAGTAAGAATGAATGGAAAAGAAAGAAAAGGTAAATTATAAATTGCAAATAAACCCTTTAGCCATACTGTAATTAAGAGTAAAACTAAAATAGATGTTACAAACAAAACTATAAATATTGAATTAAATGAAAATTCGTAACCAAGTGCTAAACCTAAAAATAATGCATTAAAACCAAATAATCCACTGTGTATTTCATCATGACTAAATCCAATAAAATAAGCGAACAGATTAATTAAGATGATTGCCGATAGGCCACAAAAACCTAATGCTGGAGAAAAAAAAGTAACTAGTAGAATAATAAACGCTAAACAATTATTTAACGAAAAAAACATTAAACTGTAACTATTCAATGTACTTTGAATCCAATAATTAGACTTTAAATTTTGCAAGAATGTATTCAAAATAGTAAAAAAATTTATTTCATGAATTATTTTCATAAATGTACTAAAACTAAAGCATTAGACTTTTAAAATAATTAAGTTTATAAATCTATTGGTTTAATATAGATTTCAACAAAAAATGAGGTAAATCATAAAAATAATGAGGTTAAAATAATTACATTTATTGTGCGTTTATAATATAATTAAATGATATTTACGCTTTATTACTAAAAATTAAATTATTTAATAAAATCTAATTTAATCCATGGTTATTTCAAATTCAATACTTCTAAAATGGGCTCAACGGTAAACTTAAAACAAAAAATAAAAGAAGCAAATTTACAAAAACTCAAACAACAATCCGTTTTCAAAAATTTTGTAACATGGTTCGAAATACCAGCCTATAATCATTATCGATCAGTAGCCTTTTTTAATTACATCTATGGAATTGAAATAACTACTGTGGAATTAAATGGTTTTGCAATGGGCTTTTTTCCTGCCGAAAGTGGGATTGGGGGAGCAATAGTAACTGGTTCAGGTTGTGTGCCAAGCGAGGTTGGTCCTTTAATTTATTTGAATGGAGGCACTGATTTAAACAACGTTTTATCTAAAGTAAATGAGGCTGGCGGACGAGTTGTGATGGAAAAAACATTTTTAAGTGAAACGGCTGGATACTTTGCTTTATTTATCGATTCAGAAGGAAACAGGCTTGCTTTACATTCCAAATATTAATAGGTAAAATAGATTTTATGAACTCTAAACATTATAATATCAATCAATTAAGAATTGATTTATGGAATGAACTAAAAGAAAAAAGCAATCAAATTACTCGCGTACAAAATACAGATATTTTTGAAAGTAGATTAAACGAGCTCAATGAAGTGCTTCAAAACTTATTGAGCATTGAACAATATTTTTCATTTCCAGGAGCACCATTAGTAAGTAGAATTATTAAAGCGGTGCAAAAAAGCGAATTAAAAGCGGTAAGTAATCAGGTTTCAGAAATTGTAAGTCTATTAGTAAGTGATCATTATAGATTACATCCTGAAATGATTCATGAGAAATTTAATGGTACTATTTCAAACGAAAACAATAAAGAAAAATTATCCAGTAATACTAAAAAAAATTATTTCGAAGTTTTATATGTTGAAGATATGTCTTCGAAAGAAGAAATCGCTTTAAAAAATAAATTTAAAACACTCATTAATCCACACGGAAATTTAACGTATGATATTGTAATGCAACGTTCGTTTCAAGATGCTTTAATTTGTTTGTTTTTTAATTACAACATTCAGGCTGCTTGCATAAGATATGCCCCATTACTATTATCAACAAACATTACCAAACTCATAAAACCGTTTATTCAAAATGTTTTAAAAATAGATTTAACACAGGTGAGCGATGGAGAAATTGGACCACTATTAGGAAAATACATACATCAATTCAGACCAGAATTGGATATTTATTATATTACTGACTCATCTCTCACACATTTGCAAGATTCTACGCTTAAAGCATTCCGTCGTATTTTTTACCGAATGGAAGATGTTCAAGAACTTCATTTATCTATCATTAGTGGTGTAAACGAACGCTTTGAAACCCCTTTCTTTACAGCTTTAACAGAGTATAGTAAAAGGCCAATTAGTGTTTTTCATGCAATGCCAATTTCTAGAGGAAACTCTGTTTTTAAATCGAGATGGATTACTGACTTTGGAGATTTTTATGGTAGAAATGTTTTTTTAGCAGAAACGTCAGCAACAAATGGAGGACTCGATTCTTTACTTCAACCTAAAGGCCCTTTAAAAAAAGCGCAAGAAAAAGCCGCAAAAGCTTACGGTGCAGAACATACTTTTTTTGTAACAAATGGAACTTCTACTGCCAATAAAATTGTTCAACAAGCATTAATAAAACCAGGCGATGTTGTATTAGTAGATAGAGACTGTCATAAATCACATCACTATGGTTTAGTTTTAGCTGGTGCGTTTCCTGTGTATTTAGATTCCTATCCAATCGAAGAATATTCGATGTATGGTGCAGTTCCATTACGCATCATTAAAGAAAAATTAATTGCTTTAAAAAATGCTGGGCGTTTGGATAAAGTAAAAATGCTTTTGCTAACCAATTGTACATTTGATGGATTAGTTTATAATGTAGAAAAAGTAATGCAAGAGGTGTTAGCCATTAAACCCGATATGGTTTTTTTATGGGACGAAGCTTGGTTTGCATTTGCTAGTTTCACATATACCTATAAGCAGCGGTCTGGTATGTATGTTGCTCAAAAATTATTTAATAAATACAGAAGCGAAGAATATAAAGAAGAATATAAAAAACACATTGCTACTTTAAAACCTAATGAACTACCTACTCTCCCAGATCCTGAAAAAGTAAAAATAAGAGTGTATGCTACGCAAAGCACTCATAAAACATTGTCAAGTTTTCGACAAGGATCAATGATACAAATTTGGGATGAAGAATACAGTCGACGTGTTGCTGATAATTTTCAAGAATCTTACATGACTCATACCACAACTTCACCCAATTATCAAATTCTTGCATCACTTGATGCCGGCAGAAGACAAGTGGAATTGGAAGGTTATGAATTAGTTGAAAAAAGTATTGAAATGGCAATGGTATTGCGTTCTAAAGTACAAGACCATCCCAAATTAAGTAAGTATTTTCACATCCTTAATGTTAAAGACTTAATTCCAGAAGCTTACAGACAATGTGGGTTAAGCGAATATTATACAGTTGAAAATGGTTGGGATAGAATGGAAGAATCGTGGGAAAAAGATGAATTTGTATTAGATCCAACCAAAGTAACTCTTTCTGTGGGAAAAGCTGGTATTACTGGTGATGTTTTTAAAAACACCTATTTAATGGATCGCTTCAACATTCAATTAAATAAAACATCTCGTAACACAGTCTTATTAATGACTAATATTGGTACCACACGAGGAAGTGTTACTTTCTTAATTAATGCCTTATTACAAATTGCAGATGAATTAGATGAAAGTAATCGTTCTTTAAATAAAAGAGAATCAGAAATATCACAAAAACACATTACATCATTAATTAAAGATGTGCCTCCATTACCTGATTTTAGTTACTTTCACCGTTCGTTTCAGGCATCACCGGGTGTGCCAGGTGGAAATATCAGAGAAGCTTTTTTCTTGGCTTACGAAGAGGATTTATGTGAATACATTCCAATGAGTGAGTGCTTAGGAGCTTTAGCAACAAACAAAGAATTAGTTTCAACTTCTTTTGTAATTCCATACCCACCAGGATTTCCAATTTTAGTCCCAGGACAACTTGTAAGTGAAGCGATCATCAAATTTATGATTGCATTGGATGTCAAAGAAATTCATGGATACAGAGCTGAACTTGGATTAAAAATATTTACCGTAGAAGCACTTAATCGTAAAAATACTATTTCTGCAATGGGTGCGATGCATGTCATAAACGCATCAACTACCAATGAAATAAAACAAAAAACAAAAAAATAATTTTCATGAAAACATTAAAAGGAATTGAAGATATTAAGGCCTATTTCAAAGAAAACAAAACACCTATTTATTTCATTAGTGCAACCAATTTTAATTTATTAGGTATTGATGAATGGATAAGTAATTTTAAATTTATTAGTCATATTGATTGTTTTGAAGGGCAGCACCCAAATTTATTTTCTCCAATTGAAGAAGTGCATCACGATGAATTTACAAGCATTGAAGACATTAATAATTATTTGCTACAACATCCTGAAGTCATTCACTATTTAAATTCAAGACGTGTAAACAATGAATTAGGAAAAGCTTTATTTTTAATGTTTGATGAAAAAACTGAACAACTTGCGAAAGAGTTAGGATTAGAAGTGTGTTTTCCATCAGCGCAACTTCGCACATTCTTAGACAATAAAGTGAACACAAATAGAATTGCTGAAAAAGCAGGTGTTGCTTGTGTTCCTTATGTTTTATCACCCGTTGAAAATTATGCACATTTATGTAAAGTATCCGAAAAATTAGGAACCAATTTAGTTATTCAAACTCCTTTTGGTGATTCGGGACACACCACATTTTTTATTTCAAACGAAGACGAATTTGAAATTTATAAAGAAGAAATTGTCAAAGAAAAAGAAGTGAAAATTATGAAACGTATCAATTGCTATGGCACAGCAATTGAAGGTTGTGTAACACAACATGGAACATTAGTAGCTCCATTAATGACAGAATTAGTAGGTTTTGAAGAACTAACACCATATAAAGGTGGTTGGTGTGGAAATGAAATTTATCCAAATGCATTTAATTTAGATATTAGAGAAAAAGCAAAAAAATACACACAACGTTTTGGCGACCAACTTCGTAAAGAAGGCTACAAAGGATATTTTGAACTTGATTTTTTAATTGACAAAGACAATGGTGAAATTTATTTAGGTGAATTAAATCCGCGTGTTTCTGGTGTAAGTTCTTTAACCAATCATTCAAAATTTGCAATGACCGATGTTCCCTTATTTCTATTTCATATGTTAGAGTGGCTTAATATTCCTTACGAAATTGATGTTAAC
>JBIISW010000181.1:0-4477 GCA_044340865.1 Bacteroidia bacterium
TACCTGCTACATTTTTTTGGTTTCAATTTTTTCAAAGAACTTACTTGACTATTATGCCAAATGAATTTTATATATCCATTACTATTTTATCTCTAAAACAATAATCAATCTCTTAATGAACGTCCGCCTTTTTCAATTGCGGGGTGCAAAAGTACAAATACTTTTTCACTCCACCAAATTTATTTTAAAATTATTTGATCTTTTTTAAAATAAACTCTTTCAACTTCTCTTTATCAATTAACGGGTGGCAAAAGTAATTATTCTTTTTCACAACGCCAAACTTTATTTTAATAAAAAAATAAAATTAATTAATCTCTAATCCTTCTTCTAATTCAATTAACGGGTCGCAAAGATAATAACTTTTTCTTTACACAAAACATTTTTTTACTTTTTTTTCAATTAACCGACTTTTATTATTCTATCTTGTAAATATAAGTCGTCTGGTTGTCGTTGACTGGATTTAAATAATGCATCGTCTTAACTTTAAGATTGGTTTTAAAATAAAAAACCAAAATACATTACTAAATTTACGTCCGATTGAAAAAAATAATTACATATATCTTTTTGTTGATGAGTCCTTGTATGATTTCACAAGTAGACAAAAAAATATTTATAAAAAAAACGCAAGATCCTATACAAATCGACGGAGTGCTAGACGAACCTATCTGGAAACAATGTGAAAAAATTACAGATTTTTGGCAAAATTTTCCATATGACACGTGTTTAGCAAAAACAAAAACGGATGTTTACATGACTTATAGTGAAAAATCCATTTTTATTGCTGCTATATGTCATGATTCAATACCAGGAAATTATATAATCCAATCACTTAAACGCGATTTTTCGTACCCTGTAAGTGATGCTTTTGTTGTTACAATCGATCCATTTTCGGATAAACAAAACGGTTTTAGTTTTGGCGTAAATCCATATGGAGTGCAACGCGAAGGACTCATCTCAAATGGCGGAGGACAAGGTGTAACGACCAACTGGGATAATAAATGGCATACTGAAGTCAAAAGAAATAAGGGTAACTGGACGGTTGAAATGGAAATTCATTTTAAATCTATTAGATATAAACCAAACTTAACAACATGGAAAATAAATTTCGCAAGAAATGATTTGAAGCGAAATGAAAATTCAACTTGGAGTAAAGTACCTAGGCAATTTAATGTAGCAACTTTAGCATTTTCAGGCGATTTAGTATGGGATAATCCTCCAAAAAAAGCTGGTAGAAATATATCCATTATACCTTATACTATTGGAAAAATAAGTAAAGATTTTGCAGCGAAAACAGACACAAAATATGAAGGAAGTTTTGGTGGAGATGCTAAAATTGCGTTATCATCCTCAATGAATTTAGACATAACAGTAAATCCGGATTTTTCTCAAGTTGATGTAGATAGACAAATTACAAATTTAACTCGTTTCAGTTTGGTATTCCCAGAGCAAAGACAGTTTTTTATTGAAAATAGTGATTTATTTGCCAGCTTTGGATTTAGACAAATGCGTCCATTTTTTTCTAGAAGAATTGGTATTGGTAGTACAAATCCAATTCCCATTATTGCTGGTGTTCGGTTAAGTGGAAAGCCAAATAAAAATTGGAGAGTTGGCGTTATGAATGTTCAAACAGCCAAAACAAAGGATAATAATATCGATGTGTTTAGTCAAAATTATTTTGTTGGTGCAGTACAACGTAATGTATTCAAAAGATCTAACATAGCCATGATATTTGTTAATCGCCAACAATTTGATACAAGTCAATATTCTAAAACTAACTTCAATAGGGTAATAGGCTTAGATTATAATCTGGCAAGTGCGAATAATAAATGGAACGGAAAATTTTTCTTTCATCATTCGTTATCTAACAAAAACAATAATGATGCATACTCTCATGCCTCTTGGCTAAATTATTCAAGTCAAAAATTATCTTTTATGTGGAATCATGAATACATGAATAAAAACTATAATGCAGAAACAGGTTTCACTCCGCGTATTTTTCAAACCGATGTAAGTAAAGGAATAACAACTAGAAACACCTATTGGAGATTAGAGCCAAGTGCTCATTATTATTTTTATCCTAAAAATTCGATCATTAATAAAATGGGTCCAAGTTTATACATGGATTATTATGCAAATAGTAATTATACAACCACCGACGTATTAGCACAAGCTGGCTATGACATTAATTTAACTAGCACTGCTGCTTTTAATGTTCAGTTTAATAACTACTACACCAAACTCATTTATCCAACTGATGTCACATTTTCCGGAAAAACGCCCATTGATGTTGCATCCTACCAATATCGTGAAATTGCTTTCAGCGTAAAAAGTAATCAACGTAAAACTTTAAATACAACCATTGGTGGAACATATGGAAGTTATTTTAACGGCTCTAAATTATCATATAATGCAGATGTATTGTTTAGAAAACAACCATATGTCGTTCTTGGATTAAGTTACACACATAACGAAATCATAATGCCACATTTAAATAACAAGGTTGTTTTGGATTTAATAGGGCCGAGAATAGAATTATCTTTCACTAGAAGCCTATTCTTTACAACTTTTTTGCAGTATAATAGTCAAATACAAAATTTTAATATCAATGCAAGGCTTCAATACCGCTTTAATCCAATGAGTGATGTATTTATAGTATATTCTGACAATTATGTTTCGGATACCTTTAAACAGAAAAATAAAGCGATCGTTTTGAAATTAATTTACTGGATAAATTAATTTTATAAAACCAAATTACTCAAAAAAGACAAAGATGAACAAACATGCAATTGTTATTGGTTCTGGAATTGGTGGCTTGGCGGCATCAGTTCGATTAGCTTGCGAAGGCTATACAGTAAAAGTATTTGAGGCAAATGATTTTATTGGGGGGAAAATAAATAGTAAAACAATGAGTGGTTATCGATTTGATATGGGACCCTCTGTTTTTACAGGTCCTGAACACATCGAAGAATTATTTGATTTATGCGGTGAAGATTTTTCTGAATTTAATTATCAAAAACTATCTCATTCATTTCATTATTTTTACGATGATGGTTTGCAATTAAGTCTTTCGGCAGATAAAGAAAAATTAATTGATGAACTGTCTGAAAAACTAAATGAATCAAAAACAGTATTAAAAACCTATTTAGAGAAAGCTGAGTTAAATTATAATTTAATTTCTCCTTTATTCATTGAAAAATCACTTCACCGTTTTAAACATTTATTAAATAAAGCATTATTAAAAGCGTTGATTTATATTCCAAAGTATAAGCTCAACAGCACAATGAATGGTGAAAATGCTACTACATTTAAAAATCCGAAAACTGTTCAACTATTCAATAGATACGCTACATATAATGGAAGTAATCCTTATGAAGCGCCCGCTATGTTGAATATGATTCAGCATTTAGAAATGAATGTTGGTGTTTTTTTACCTGAAAAAGGAATGGTTCAAATTGTGGAGGCGGTGTATCAATTAGCCTTGAAAAAAGGCGTATCCTTTCATTTGAACGAAGCCGTCACAAAAATAAATATTGAAAATAAACAGATAAAAGGTGTTAGTTCAAACAAGGCATACTACCCTACTGATGTGGTTATTAGCAATATGGACGTTTCTTTAACCTACGAAAAATTAATGCCTGAAATAAAACAACCCTTAAAAATATTAAGCCAAGAAAAATCAAGTTCTGCCATCGTTTTTTATTGGGGAATAAAAAAAGAATTTAAAGAATTAGGTGTACATAATATTTTATTTTCAAGTGATTCTGAAAAAGAATTTAATGCCATTTTTAAAACTAAAAAGCAATTTAACGACCCAACTATTTACATAAACATCACTTCAAAGCAAGTTAAATCAGACGCTCCATTGCATTGTGAAAATTGGTTTGTTATGATAAACTCAGCCATTAATACTGGTCAAAATTGGGATGAAGAACTAAAAAATATAAAACAACATGTTGTCAAAAAAATAAATAAACTATTAAATACAACGATTGAAGATTATATTGAATGCGAAGAAATACTTCACCCAGGAATTATTGAAAAAAAATATTCTGGAAAATTTGGTTCAATATATGGTAATGCGTCAAATAATAAATACGCCGCTTTTTATAGACACCCAAATTACAGTAAAGAAATAAAAGGACTTTATTTTGCTGGTGTCACCGTTCATCCTGGTGGCGGCATTCCATTAGCGTTAAACTCTGCGAAAATAGCCGTTGAATGCTTAAAGGAAGATATTTGGAAATAAAAAAACGATAATTGAACTAAATCAATTATCGTTTTTTAATATTATTCTTTTTAATTTATTTTTTAGCGTCTTCTAAAAATTGTGCCAATCCTTTATCAGTTAAAGGATGATTTAATAATGACATAATTGCTCCTAAAGGAGCTGTAATAACATCCGCGCCAATTTGTGCACATTGTATGATATGCATTGGATGACGCACTGATGCTGCTAAAATTTCTGTTTCGTAAGCGT
>JBIISW010000182.1:0-4474 GCA_044340865.1 Bacteroidia bacterium
AGATACAGATATTGAGCGTGCTGCTAAAAATATGGATAACGACGATGTTCGTTCTTCTATCCGAGGAGGAACAATGGATGCAGCTTCCAATTACAGAGTAAGAATGCAACAACAATACACTCGTTTGTATCAAGCTGGTCAATATCCAAGTGTGAGTTTATTAAATCCTGTGGCTTGGGCTCAATTTATTGATGCATGGCGTAAAGGAAAATTGAAGATTAAATAGTCATTTTTAAATGTGCCCTTCGACAAGCTCAGGGCACGGAAATAATAATTTCTAAAATAGAATTAACTTTGCGTTAGGGATTGCAGTGAAAATCCTTTTTGAGGAACGAAAAAAGATTGTAACGAAAAGCCCGGCCAAAGGCAACGCCCAAATTTGTTTTATTTTTGCCTTTTGACAAGCTCATTGCATGAAAATAAAAACACATAAAGTAAAATTAAATCTGCGTTAGGGATTGCAGTGAAAATCCTTTTAGAGGAACGAAAAAAGATTGTAACGAAAAGCCCGGCCAAAGGCAACGCCCATATTAGTTAATACGCTTAGTTAAATACAACGCCCAAATTCATATAACTTTATTGCTTTTCTTTTTCCTTAAAATGATATACATAGTGAACAGGAAAGGGATTTGTATTTGGTAAATTTTCTTGTTCGATGATTATATCTTCTTGAGGAATGATGTCATCTGTTTGCATATAATCGATATCTGTTTCATCATCATCGGGCCAATGGTATTCAATTTGTTGAGGGCCATCTTTTTTATAAAAGTAAGCAACTAAAACACCTGAAAGTGCGCCAAATAAATGTCCTTCCCACGACACACTTTCATCTACTGGAAATATGCCCCACGTTATACTTCCATACAAAAACACTACGATGCTTGAAACGACCATTAATTGCTTGTGCTTGCGGAATACGCCACTGAAAAATAAAAATGTAGAAAAACCGTAAATTAAAATACTCGCACCAAAATGATAAAAAGGAACGACATCATTATTTCTTCCACCAACCCAAAGCCAAATGCCACTGATGAAATAAATCCAAAAAAAGACAGGCCATGCAATTGGTTTATAAAAATAAAACAGCATGGTACTCAACACAAACAATGGAAGTGTATTATTTAAAATATGATTAAATTCTACATGAAGGATTGGTGCAATTAAAATACCAACAAGACCATTTAATTTACGTGGAGAAACTCCAAATTGAAATAAATCTAACTTAAAAAAATAATTGATGCTAAATACGCCCCAACATAAACCTACTAAGAGAGTAGGTAGTAATACTATTTTTTTTAATTCTTTATATGGAAATGCATTCATGATTTAATAGCCATCTAAAAACATACCACTATAAAATTAGCTGACAATTACGCCAAGCTGTCATTAAAAGTATAACTCACTATTAATTTGTTTTTCCTGGATACATTTTTAAGGCTTCTTTCAAACAAATAAGAGCGTTTTTTAAATCTTCCTTGTTTAATACATAGGCTAAACGTACTTCATTCATTCCTGCGCCAGGTGTTGAATAAAAACCAGTTGCTGGTGCCATCATCACGGTTTGACCATTGAAGCTAAATTCTTCTAACAACCATTGGCAAAATTTATCAGCGTTATCAATTGGTAATCGAGCAATGCAATAAAATGCACCACTTGGTTTAGGACAAAATACGCCGTCAATTTTATTAATTTCTTCAATAACAAAATCTCTTCGTGCAATGTATTCTGTTTTCACACCATCAAAATAAGATTGAGGAGTATCTAACGCCGCTTCTGCACCTATTTGTCCGTAGCTTGGAGGCGATAAACGCGCTTGTGCAAATTTCATCGCAGCAGCCATTACTTCTTTGTTTTTGCTAATCATAGCGCCAATACGTGCGCCACAAGCACTGTAACGTTTCGAAATGGAATCTAATAAAATGACATTATTTTCAATCCCTTCTAAATGCATGACAGAAACATATTCTTTACCATCGTAACAAAATTCGCGGTAAACTTCATCACTCAATAAAAATAAATCGTGTTTTTTTACTAAGTCACGCAACGCTAGTAATTCTTCTTTAGTGTATAAATAACCAGTTGGGTTACCAGGATTACAAATCATAATCCCTTTTGTTTTTGGTGTAATTAATTTTTCGAATTCTGAAATAGGAGGTAATGCAAATCCTGTTTCGATAAAGCTACGCACAGGAACAACAGTTACATCGGCAGCTGTTGCAAAGCCATTGTAATTGGCGTAAAATGGTTCAGGAATAATCACTTCATCATCTGCATTGAAACACGTTTTCATTGTGATTTCAATAGCTTCTGAGCCCCCACACGTGATGATGATTTCGCTTGCATTGATATTAATATCGTATCCTTTATAGTAATTACATAATTTTTTACGATAACTTTCATTTCCCGCGCTGTGACTGTATTCTAATACTTTAAAGTCTGCAGTTTTAACAGCGTTTAAAAATGATTCAGGTGTTTCTATGTCAGGTTGTCCAATATTTAAATGGTAAATTTTTGTTCCTCTTTTTTTTGCATCTTCAGCAAATGGAACCAATTTACGAATAGGAGACGATGGCATATCAATGGCCTTATTTGAAATATGTGGCATAATAATGGGTAGTTTATTTTTAAATAATTCGGGTAAAAGTAATAATTTATAACCATATACTGTATAGGTTTTTTCTATTTACCTTTTGAAAAAAAAGATAAATTTGTAACTCTAAAATCCAATACATTCACATGAAATTAAACAAACGAAAAATAATTAATGATCCTATCTATGGTTTCATCACCTTACCGAATGATCTAGTATTTGATTTAATCAATCACCCTATTTTTCAGCGTTTAAGACGCATTAAGCAATTAGGCTTAACTAATTTAGTTTATCCTGGTGCGTTGCACACACGATTTCATCATGCTATTGGTGCTATGCATTTAATGACAGAAGCCTTATTAGTACTTAAATCAAAAGGTGTAACTATTACTGATGAAGAATCTGAAGCCGCTATTATTGCTATTTTATTGCACGATATTGGTCACGGTCCTTTTTCACATGCCTTGGAACATACGATTGTAAAAGGAATCAGTCACGAAGATATTTCGATGATGTTGATGAATGAGTTAAATATCACTTTTAAAGGAAAATTGACTTTAGCCATAAAAATATTTAAAGGTGATTATTCTAAAACCTATTTACATCAATTAGTATCGAGTCAGTTGGATATGGATCGATTAGATTATTTGAAACGTGATAGTTTTTTTACGGGTGTTTCTGAAGGTGTTGTAAGTAGCGATCGTATTATTAAAATGTTGAATGTGGCTAAAGGCGAATTGGTTATTGAAGCGAAAGGAATTTATAGTGTTGAGAAATTTTTGATTGCAAGACGCTTGATGTATTGGCAAGTTTATTTGCATAAAACAGTGTTGAGCGCCGAAAATTTATTAGTCAAAATTTTAAAACGAGCCAAAGAATTATCACTTTCAGGAACAGAATTATTTGCTACACCTGCCTTATCTCTTTTCTTGAAAAACAATTTTAATAAAAAAGATTTTACGTCCCAAAAAGAATTATTGAATCAGTTTGTTTTATTGGATGATTACGATATTATGGCATCAGTAAAAGTGTGGACACAATCTGACGATAAAATATTAGCATTACTTTGCTCAAGTTTGATAGATCGTAGTTTATATAAAATAGAATTGCAAAACACCAAATTTAGTGCCTCATACATTAAGACATTACAAGAAAAAATCATGAAAAAATACAAAGTGTCTAAAAAAGAGACCGAGTATTTTGTGTTTTCAAATAGTGTGATTAATAGTGCGTATAATTCATCGGAAATTAAAATTAATATTTTGTATAATGATGGTAAATTGCTTGATGTTGCAAAAGCTTCAGACCAATTAAATATTAAAATGTTAAGCAAAAAAGTAACCAAGTACTTTATGTGTTTTCCAAAAAACTTGTAATGGAATTGTTGTATACTTTTTTATTGTTCAAATAAATTATCATAACTTTTTTTAAATTCATTAAAATTAAAAGATAATTTAAAGGTCAATTATACTTACATCAATGATTCTTTGTATTGCCGAAAAACCAAGTGTTGGAAAAGAGATTGCTCGCATTGTGGGTGCAAATACACGACGTGATGGTTTTTTTGAAGGAAATGGTTATTTAATAAGTTGGACATTTGGACATTTATGCACACTCAAAGCACCAGATGATTATAGTCCAGATTGGAAACGTTGGACCTTAGATTATTTGCCAATGATTCCTCCAAAATTTCAGTTAAAAGTAATCGATAATAGTGGCGTTCAAAAACAATTTAATACACTTAAAACATTATTAGAGCAATGCACCTCTGTTGTAAATTGTGGTGATGCTGGTATTGAAGGAGAGTTAATACAACGATGGGTTTTAGCAAAAGCACTGAATACAAAACCTGTCAAACGGTTATGGATTTCATCGCTGACTGAT
>JBIISW010000085.1:0-11329 GCA_044340865.1 Bacteroidia bacterium
TGAAACATGCTAACTACGGTCGCATTATTAATATTATTTCAACATCTGTTAAACAACCCTTGGCAAACTTAGGTGTATCTAATACAATTAGAGCCGCTGTAGCAAATTGGAGTAAAACATTAGCTGGTGAGGTTGCTAAATTTAATATTACAGTAAACAATGTATTGCCTGGTGCTACGGCCACTCAGCGATTGAGTGCAATTATCGATAATAAATCTTCTAAGACTGGTCATGCAAAAGATGATGTCACAAAAGAAATGATTTCAGAAATACCAATGGCTCGATTTGCTGAGGCTTCAGAAATTGCAAACGCTGTTTGTTTTTTGGCATCACCGGCTGCATCTTACATCACTGGTATTAATTTGCCTGTAGATGGCGGGAGAACAGGCTGTCTTTAAACTTTGTTTTATTTTACTGCAATATTTCATTTTATATGACGTTCATTTAATTCGTAAATTGTAATCATAACATGAATATTTATTTTAAAAAACAACGGTGGAAGTTGATACTATTTTTAGTAGCAATTTTTATTGTTGTCACGTCGTTATGGTATACCAATCGTTTAGTCAATTCAATTGCGAATGATGAAAAAAATAAAGTGACCTTATGGGCAGATGCCGTTCAGAAAAAAGCAAAGCTTGTAAAATTTACAAATATCTTATTTCAAAAGCTTCAAACAGAGGAGCGCAAAAAAGCCGAATTATACGCTTTAGCAACGAAGCAATTAAATAATGAGTTGTCTGATATTTCCTTTGTCTTACAAGTATTACAAGACAATACAACGGTTCCAGTTATTTTAACTGATGATCATAACAAAGTCATTGCTTCTAGAAATTTCGATTCGATAATTGCAAACGATAAAGAACGTATGCAGCACGAATTAGAATCAATTAAAACAATGTATCAGCCTGTTGTTATTGATGTTTACAAAGGACAAAAAAATTATTTGTATTATAAGGATAGTCGCTTATTTAACGACATAAAAGTTGTATTTGATAGTTTAATAAAATCATTTATCTCTGAAGTTGCCATTAATAGTGCCGCCGTTCCGGTAATATATACTGATTCCACCAAGCTTAACGTCATCGCCTTTGGAAATATTGATTCAGTTAAAATAAACGATTCCTTAAAATTGAAATTAACGATTCAATCCATGGAAAGTCAAAATGCGCCTTTATTAGTTGATTTAGGAGAAGGAACAAAAAATTATATTTTTTATGAGCAATCTAATTTACTCACTCAATTAAAATATTATCCATACATACAATTTGCTGTCATTGGTTTTTTTCTATTGATTGCTTATATATTATTTAGCACTGCCCGAAAAGCAGAACAAGATCAGGTTTGGCTTGGTATGAGTAAAGAAACAGCGCATCAGCTAGGAACACCTTTGTCTTCTTTAATGGCTTGGACAGATTATTTGAGAGAGCACGGCACAGATGAATCTATTGTAAGTGAAATGAATAGAGATGTGATGCGTTTACAGATGATTACGGAGCGTTTTTCTAAAATTGGCTCTCAACCAACCTTACAAGATGAAAACATCAGTAATGTTTTAAAGAATGCCATTGATTATTTGAAGCAGCGCACGTCTAAGAATGTTTTATTTGAAGTTGAAATTCCTGACTATGAATTATATGTGAAATTGTCTTCTACCTTATTTGAATGGGTTATTGAAAATGTTTGTAAAAACGCCGTTGATGCAATGGATGGGAAAGGTGAGTTGAAAATTAAATTAATCGAAATGCCTGAAAGCGTTTTCATTGAGATATCAGATACGGGAAAAGGATTGCCAAAATCGATGTTTAAGTCGGTTTTTGAACCGGGCTTTACAACTAAGAAAAGAGGATGGGGTTTAGGTTTATCGTTAAGTAAACGTATTATTGAGAATTATCATCACGGAAAAATTGCTGTATTGAACAGTGAAGAAAATAAAGGAACTACATTTCAAATAGTATTAAAGAGGATTTGAAACTAGTTATAACAAAAAAATCTCAGTATTAATACTGAGATTTTTTTGTTTAAAAGTGATCCCGATTGGATTCGAACCAATGGCCCACAGCTTAGAAGGCTGTTGCTCTATCCAGCTGAGCTACGGGACCAATATTTTAAGCGAACTTAAAAATTAGAGTGCGAATTTAATACTTTTTTTTAATAATTACTTCTTTCATATACATTAAATGTATAATTATCACTATTAAAAGTAATAATTTGTTATTTTTAGAGTTCTTTCTCTGTGGTTAAACTATCTATCATAATTGTTAATTATAACGTTAAGCATTTCATTGAACAATGTTTGTTCTCTGTTTTTAAGGCTGCGGAAGCTTTACCATGCGAAATCTTTGTAGTAGATAATAATTCTGTAGACGGTTCTACAACATTGATTAAAGAAAAATTTCCACAAGTTATTTTAATTGAAAACAAAATCAATACTGGTTTTTCTGTAGCGAATAATCAAGCTATCAAATTAGCTAAAGGCGAATTTGTTTTATTGTTGAACCCAGATACAGTGGTTCAGGAAGATACATTCTTCAAGATTATTAATTTCATGGAACAGACTCCAGATGCAGGTGGCTTAGGCGTGAAGATGTTGGATGGACAAGGTAACTTTGCTCCCGAATCAAAAAGGGGATTACCGGCACCTGAAGTGGCTTTTTATAAAATGTTTGGTTTCTCAAAGTTGTTTCCAAAATCTAAAAAATTTGGTAAGTATCATTTATCTTATTTAGATGAGAACGACATTCATTCGGTTGATGTGTTGAGTGGAGCATTTATGCTCATAAGAAAATCTGTTTTGGATAAAATTGGTTATTTAGATGAAACGTTTTTTATGTATGGAGAAGATATTGATTTATCCTATCGTATTACTAAATCAGGGTTTAAGAACTACTATTTTCCTAAAACACAAATTATTCATTACAAAGGAGAGAGTACAAAGCGAAGTAGCTTAAATTATGTCATTATATTTTATAATGCTATGGCTATTTTTTCAAAAAAACATTTTAGTGGTTCAAATGCCTTTGTTTTTAATATATTGATACGTTTTGCCATTCTGTTAAAAGCAACCTTAGCCCTTCTGGTTCGTTTGTTGAAAACGTTTACAGTTCCAATGTTAGATTTTTTAGGCATTATTTTAGGATTATTTTTGACAAAACAATTATATATTCAAAATGCGCATTTACAAACCACGACCTATTCTGAAAAATTAGTTGCCTTCGCATTTTTATCTTACGCAATTATTTGGATGGTTTCTGTATATTTTAATAGTGGATATGATAAACCCATTAAACTTCTTAAAATTGGCAGAGGTATTTTAATTGGCACGCTATTTATTTTAATTGCCTATGCGTTATTGCCCGAAACGATTCGTTTTTCGAGAGCCTTAATTTTATTGGGAACCATTGTAGCCTTTATGTCAATGTTTGTTTTGCGAATTTTACTGCATCTTTTTAAAATTAAAACCTATAGCCTGATTGATGAAAATGTAAAACGAATTGCTATTGTTGGTGAAGAAGATGAATTTAATCGAGTTCATCATTTAATTAAACTAACGAGTGTTAAAACGGGATTTGTTGGCTTTGTAAGCATAGAAAAAAACAATGACCATCAACCTATGTTCATTGGTAAATTCAATCAGATTGATGAAATCATCAAAGTGCATCATATTAATGAAATCATTTTTTGCGCCAAAGATTTAAGTTCGCAAGTAATTATTAACAGTATGTTAAAGTTAGTTTCTAATCGGGTTAGCTTTAAAATTGCTCCTCCAGAAAGTTTTTCAATAATCGGAAGTAATCATATCGATACGGCTGGAGATTTGTATATGATTGATTTTAATAGTATTTCAAAACCACATAATAAAAGAAAGAAACGACTATTAGATTTTTTTTCTGCTTTAGTTATACTATTATTGAGTCCGATTTTATTTTTTATACAGGATAAAAAAAATAATTTTTTCTCTAATTGTTTTTATGTATTGATTGGCCGGTATTCATGGGTTGGCTTTGGAAAAACAAAAGACCAACATTTACCAGAAATGAAGCGTTCGATTTTATCTCCAACCATGCTCCATGATATAGAAATCGAAAATTCTAAACTTTTTAATTTACAATATGCGAAAGATTATAATGTAGAAACGGACATGCATATCATTTGGGAATGTATTGATAAGTTGGGCAATTAATCATTAAATAAGCTAATTAAGCGTTCAGTTTTTTTATCATTATCCATTTCTGTTAAACACTGACTTCTGTTTGAAATTAACAACTCATCCATGTTTTTTTTGATTAATAATTCTATTGCATTTATGTATTCTGACGGCGTATTACAAATCGTACAAGCCTTTTCTAACTCTGTTCCAGTTAACATATTTTGATTGACAACAGCATGTCTTCCTGCATATAACACATGTATTAATTTCAACTTCAATCCTGTTTCTTGTGCTGTATAAAGACAATGAATCTGTGCGTTGGAGACTAACTCATTCATTTCATGTAATGAACAATTTTGCTTTAAAGTAATATGAGGAAATTGGTTCACAAGTTGCACTAATACTTTTGGAGGATTTAAACCTGCTATTATGACTGGGTATTTTATGTTACTAAAAACATGTTCAATTAACCACATCGCGGCATGGTAATTTTCTGAAATGGATAAATTACCGTGGTATAAAATATAATCACCTAGTCCTTTTTTTATATCTATTTGATCAAAAGGATGAAACCCTGGAATATAATAGTGCTTCTTCGATTCATAGACATGTTCAAAATAATTAAAATCCGATTTTGAAATCGATATTATAACCGTCGAATTAATTAGTTTTTTTTCGAACCACTTTAATTTTAATGCTTCTATTTTTAAGTATGTTTTTTTTAAAAATGAAAGTTCTGCTTTAGCTAATTCATTAAAATAATGATGCTCAACATTTGCTTGCCTAGATAATTTAGTTCTATTTTTAAAATCTGGATCAGAAAGTAAATAGCACGTGTGTAATACTTCGAATAGAATAGGATGATTGTCTTTTAATAAATTTTTCTTGAGTTCCTTATTTATTCTAGACTTTACATTAAATGGTAATATTGAAAATTGATCAAATAGTTTAATGGTTCTTTTATAATAATAAACGGTCGAGCAAAGTGATTCTAATTCTATTGATGGTTTTCTTTCTCCATACTGAAAGCAATGAAGTGTTACTTTTATGCCAGCTTCATGTAAACATCTTATTTTATGAAAAACATCAATCGCTCCTCCGTAATTTGCAGGAAAAGGTATGTCAAAAGAAATTATGTGTAAGTGTTTTTGCACTAATCAAATATAGTAAAATGAATTTATTCAAAAACAAAGCCATTCGAAATTATCCCGGCATTAAAACTTTTTATGAAGGCTCCATTCACCGAGTAAATTTCAACTTTTGATTTCTGAACGTAATCAATAGCGTCTGAAACATAAATAGAGTGATCATCTGGATTAACACCCAAACCATAAAATAATTTTGATCCTTGAACAATTAATGGGCTTAAAGGAAGCGATGTATGGTTAACTGGATGTTGGTAAACACCAGTGTTTAAATAGTAAAGTGTATCTCGTGTTTTATTAATAGTTAATCGCCATGGATTTTCTCCAGGTTTAAATGTCAGTTTTTTTTCGTTGACTAACGTATGAGGATTAATACAATTTAAACTTCCAAGTTGACTAATTGCCGATGAACCTTTTGATAGGACCCATATTTTTGAATACTTATCTAATACAATGCTTGACGCACCTTTTCCTACTAAAATACTATCTGTCATTTCATTTGAAATAGTATTTATTACATAACAATAGTTAGAATGGATATTGGTTATAAATGCTTTGTTATTAGTACATACCATTTCTTCAGTACCTTTCATGCAAGCAATATTACCATTAATGATATTTAAATTTAAATCTACAACTTGGATTGAGTTTGCATATAAATCAGTTACATAAGCTTTGTTAGCTGATACAGGCAATAAATTACGAGGTGAATTAAATCCGGTAATGGTATTTTTCTTGGCAAAATCAGAAGCATTTACAACTATAATTTTATTTGAGTTGTTTAATACAAGATAATAACTGCCATTGTATTTAGTAACGCTTTGACATACATCACCTAAATTGGCATTTCCGTTTTGTTTCTTAAAATAATCATAAGTTACTGTATTTGAATTTGGATCATATAATGAAATGGAGGCATTTCCCCAACCATAATTACCTTCATTAATAATTAATACAGTTCGATTTGAAGCCTGTATTTCTTGACTTGGATTTGGATCAACAGGCTTGTCTTTCTTACAAGAAATCGTAAATAAAAATAGTGGTATTAAACTTAAATAAAAACGCATAGTTTAAAGTTTGATTACTTTAATTCGTTTCACTGAAGTGGCATCTGATAATTCAATCATATAAATTCCTGACTCAAATTTTTCTAAATTTAATTCAATTTGATTAGTTCCTATTTGCGCAGAATTAATTAGAGATTCAATTTTCTTTCCAGTAACGTCAAAAACATGAATGGATACATCTGATTCTTTTTTTGCATCAAATACAATATTCAATAGACTAGCAGTTGGATTAGGATAAATAATACTATTCGATATGTTTTCTAATTCGTTTACTCCAACTGTATTAATAGTTGTTAGATTGTCAATACTAAAAAAACCTGGGGTATTCATTCCAAAACTTCCATTATCAGATGAGCGTAATTTAAATACAAGGCTATCTACAACTCCAATTGTTGTGCAATTTACGTATTGCCAGTTTTTAATAATGTAATCTGAAGATGATGTCATAAAGCGGTAATCAGCTAAATAAAATTGCACACTGTCTGTTTTCTTTATCCCAGCTTTGTATCCATACACAACTAATTTAAAAAAATCAGGGTAAGCACCTTGAGCATATATTCCACCTGATTTAGTACCAGTTGTATCTCCAAATTTTCGTGAAAATGTATTTCCAAATTTCATTGCTTTATAAGCATAAGTTGTGTTGGTTATAAAAAATCCTGATACCTGTGTGGTGGTATTTGAAAACGTTATAACGGCATCGTCTTGTACAGTTGCATATTTTGTGCCATTGTATGCTGAAAATGCTGCACACCCATATAAATTAGTGTATGTTCCGTTTGTTGTATCTTTGATATTAGTATATGCAGTACCCGATTTCCAATAGCCACCAAAAGCCGTATCCCATTTATATCTGAATTTAGTTATGCCCAATCCCCAATCATTAACACTCGTGTTTTTGTAATATGAATTTGGAGTTAATGTAAATGTTGGTTCATCAAAGGTAATGGCAACAGGAGATTGAGCCATTGAGTTAAGGTATAAACTCGTTAAAATGATGCAGGCAAATGTTTTAGTAAATTTATTCATGATTAATTTTTATGGGTTGTTATTTTTAATTTTATTTTTTTTTCGGTATTCAATCGTACATCCAATTTCAAAATTTCTCATTGGCATGGGTGTATTACTTACAACTGCATAATTTTTGTTTTGTAAATTATTACACGCTCCAAAAATAGTTAATTTAGTTTTTAAAAAGTTGGTAAAGGTAGAAAGTTTTAAGTTTGAAATCTGATAGGGCATTAACCAGCTGGAATTATCAGTTGATGTAAATCGATAGCCTGTGTAGTTAAAATTGTAATACAACACGACTTTTTTATATTGAATAAAACATGTGGCATAACCAACGTAACGAGGGCTGTAAATGATTTGTTTATCGTTTGAATTATCATTTACACTTGTGTTTTTTGTGTTTGTAGACAACACATAACTTGTATTTAAGTCAATTTTTAAAAATAAATTATTTTTAAAATAGGATAGTGATGTTTTTGTTTCTGCACCACGACTGTATACTTGTAGTAAATTTTTTGGTGTCCAATAACCATTTTCTCCTGGTAACCAAATAATCCAATTTTTGGTTTGTCTATTAAAGTAGTTAGCTTCTATTTGAAGTTTTATATTTTGAAAATCAAATTTTGCTACAATGCCCCCTTCAATTTCTCTACTTTCTTCTGATTTTAAATTCGGATTGCCTCCTTGTTTCCAATACAAATCATTTAAACTTGGCTGCCTGTATGATTGTGAAATATTTATTTTTCCTAAATAGTGTTTTGTGATTACGTATGTAATACCTGAATTTCCAGTAAGAGGAATGACAGTTTGATTCGTAATTTCTTTTCTTAAAAAAATGGAATAATTTAGTTTTGTTTTTAATAAATTCAGATGATAACCTGCAAAAAATGCTAATTTATTGAGCTTATGCAGTGTATCATAGTTTTCTGTATTCGTTTGGTATAATGTGTTATTGATGCCAAAATGCAATGAACCAAATTTAAGTTTGTAATCATGACTAGATTCAAAAATAACAGTGTTCACACTATTTTTGCTGAATATATTTGCTAAGCTATCATTATAGTTTAACACATCATTAAAATAAGCCAAACGAAAGACGCTCGCCATGTTTCCTTTTTTTATTTCCCAATCTACATTGCAACGCGTACTTTGATCGAATTGATTTTTTTTATGGCTTTGAGTTGTAAAGCTTGGAATATTTCTATCTGTTGCGTTAAACCAAATTCTAGCGTGCAATCTATTTTTTGAATTCATCACATATGACAATTCTTGTAAAAATCCTTTTGTTATGATTTCAGCATGCTTTACTTCTTGTATGGTTATTTCTTTGTTTGTGGTATCTAAATAGGTGTAATTGTTTTTGGATTGATTGAAATAAAAACGTGTGCTTGAATAAAATTTTGTTGAACTATGATTGATATGGGTGTTAAGTTTTGTTGTACCAAAACTTCCTTGACTAAATTGCGTTTTTGTTTTAAGGCCATCATTAAAAAGGATGTTATTTTGTAAATGAACACTTGCTCCAATGGCGCCACTTCCCCAAGCAGAGCTGCCACCACCATACTCTAAGGTAAATTGATCAAACAAATGAGTTTGAATTAAACTGATGTCAGATTGTCCAAGCATTGGATTTTGAATCGATAATCCATTCCATAATACAGCCGTATGATTTGCATTTCCTCCTCTTACGCTTGTTGTCGCAATATTATTATTTCCATAAGATTTAATATGAACGCACGATTCGTTAGATAATAATTCAGCTAATGTACTCATCGAATGCATTTGCATGGTAGTACTATCCATTACTACCTTTTTTTTTGATGATTGAATGATCTTTTCTTTTGAATCCAAAATGGTAATTTCTTTTAGATTTAATGTATTTAAAACCAAAGAATCACGATGTTGTGCATAAATAGGTGTATGCGTTGAAACTAAAAATAAATAAAGTAACAACCAACTTAGCACATTTACCACATGAGATTTACGTCTATTTATAGCATAAATATCAACCTGTTTACGATATGTAAATTTTCTTTTTTCCTGCATGTTTCACAACCTCATTTCGCGAAGGTTAGCGTGTTATCATATTGGCAGGTCTCCTGACTTGTACTTTAATTTTTACGCCTTCTCGTTTATTTACAGAAAATAAACAATGGCTCGTTGTAAAAACGTTTAGTGCTTACAGTTGCGCGACAGTTAAGGATTTTCACCTTATTCCCTATTAATTTTGGAATTACCCAAAAACCATTACATGACAAATATAGTTAAAATATATTTATGTTAGATATTTATTTTTAATATTTAGTTAATCATCAAACGAATTCCGAAAAATATACGAATTCCTTGATTAGGTCCGTAAACGTAGCTTGGATCAAAAGTTAATGCATATGGATTATCGGGAGTGGCAATTGCTTGCCCATTAGTATCAAAAGTTACTTGCTTATCAAACGGATCTTGGCTCCTAGCAATAATAAATCTATTTTTTTTATTAGGTGTCCAATTTAGAAAGTTTTTTACTCCGCCATAAATTTCTAGAATCCTTTTAATTTTTTTTGTTATTTGAATATTTTGCAAACTCCATGCCGGCGAATACTCAGGACGAGGATCTAAACTACCTAACAAAGGCAATTTCATTGGTCCATATAAATTACCTGTATAATCTATGCTTACATCTATTTTTTTTATAGTATAACCAATATTCCAAACAGCAGTATAACGTTCAGTTAAAAGTTGTCGGGTATTAATTCCATTATTAGTTTGTGATACATCCATTAATGTGGCACCAACTAAAATTTTTAATCCATTATTAAAAGCAATATCTAAATTTAAGGATACACCTTGCGAAACTGCATATCCTTTCAAATTATCATATATGATTTTATTTGGATCTGTTGTATAATCAGCAAATATTTTATTTGAAAAATAAGTATAAAATGCCGTAGCGTCGAAACCTAGTACCGTATTGTTTTTCGTGAAAACTTTCTTTACAAAATTAATGTTTCCGTTATAAGAAGTTTCTGGTTTTAATTCTGCTAAAAAAACAACGTTTCTTGAACCTGTAAGTGCAGCATGATCTTCAGTGAAAACATTAGCAACTCTATAGCCATTACCAGCACTTACTCTCAATACATGTTTTTTATTTTTTGAACTTAATTTATAATTTAAACGTGGTGTAAAAATATGACCATGAATACTATTATAATCATAACGTATACCTATTAAAAATTTATTACATTCATTAAGCGTGATTTCATCTTGTACAAAAACACCAGGTAAGTATGTAATCGATGGTTTATTAGTTGGAATATTAATCGTATCAAAGCTAGCAGTAGCAGGCGTATTATCATCATAATAGGTGTAACGCACAGCTGTTCCGATTAAAAGGTCATTTTTAGTCCCCAATTCTTTGTTCCAAGTAAATTGACCAAAACCAATATTTTGTTTTGCCAGATAAGTAGTTTTTCCGTAAACCGAATTTTGATTATGAGCATTTACGCTAAACTGAAAGAGTATTTTTTCTTTTAATGGCAGCTGGTAAGTCCCAAAAGTTTCCCATCTGTTAGTGTATATATTTTCCCCATAAATACTATCACCCCCTCTAAATGACTTGTTCCAGCGAATATCTCCTCCCCACCTGTCCTCATAAACATATCTTGCAGCTATATTAAATAAACGATTATCTTTTCTTTCTATACTCCATTTATTAAAAACGGAAATTCTATTTTGTAAAGTCACGTCTGTAAATCCATCATTATTATTATCTATTGGATTACTATAATTGAAATAATTTATACCAACAAATGAATTCGCTTTTTTGCCTATTTTAAATTTCCCTGTTAAATCTGTATTTACCTCTCCCCAAGTATTGGCAAAAACATCTGCCGAAAAAAGATGCGCTATGCTTGGCTTTTTTGTAATAATATTAATTAAACCTCCTACTGCTTCCGAACCATATA
>JBIISW010000199.1:0-3858 GCA_044340865.1 Bacteroidia bacterium
CTGGCCCTTTTACAACTTCAACTCTATCGATTAAAGACTGAGGAATTCCACTTAATCCATAAACTGTTGAGAGACCACTGACTATCGGCATACCGTCAACTAAAATCATTGTATATGGCCCTTCCAAACCGTTGATGTGAATATCGCCAGTGCTACAAATGTTACAATTTAACTGAGGTCGAACACCATTTATATTTTGTAAACCTTCAAACACACTGCAAACGGGGTTTGCTTTAAAAAAATTTTCTGAATAAACTTCTATTGGTACAGGACTTTCTAATTTGCTTCCTTCTTTTAAAGTGCCAGAAATAACAATTTCTTCTAGTTGGTTATCTACATCTTTTAAATTGAAATTAACTACTAAGTTTGAGTTCAACTCAGTAATCGAAAATATTTTTTTTTGATTTTCATATCCAATTAATGTTGCAACTAATTCATAAGTACCAATAGGAATGTTACTAATTTTATAATATCCTTTTTCATCTGTGTTAATCGCTAAATTTGAATTTTTTATAGAAATAATTGCAAATTGTAATGCTTTGCCATTTTCTTTCAAATATCCACTAACTGAACCATTTTGAGATAATGTAACATTATAACAAATAAAGAAAAGTACAAGTAATCTAAATGTCATTTTTGACTAATTTTTAATAATATTAAGGTATATTTACAAATATATATTAGGTTACCCTAAGTTTTAAATCTAACATGAATAATATTACAGATGATAATTATTTAAAAGCCATATATCATTTAAGATATAGTGAAAAAAGACAATTAGTGAGCCCTACAATGTTAGCAAATGAATTACTCATAAAACCTCCAAGTGTTTTAGAGAAATTAAAAAGTTTATCCACGAGAAAATATCTTACTTATGATAAAGAAAGTGGAATAATTTTATCCAAAGTTGGAATAGAGATTGCAATAAATGTTATTCGAAGACATCGTATTTGGGAAACCTATTTACATAAGCATCTTGGTTTTAATTGGAGTGAGGTTCATGCTGCTGCAGAAGACTTAGAACATGTGAGAAATGAAAAGCTTATTGATAAAATTTATGAAGTTCTAGGTAATCCAGAATTTGATCCACATGGCGATCCAATTCCTAACAAACAAGGTATTTTTCCTAAAAGTGATAGAAAATTATTAAGTTCTAGTATTATAGGCTGTAAAGTAATTATAGTTGGAGTGAACGAGCATTCAGATTCCTTTCTAAAATACCTTTCAGAAATTAATTTAAACTTGAATGATAAATTTACAATTCAAAAAATTATAGAGTACGACGGAAGTATTCAACTAAAAAACAGAAAAATTGAGTTTGTTCAGATTTCGAAATTAATAGCTGACAAAATTATGGTAAGGTGCGAAAAAGCTAATTGTGATTGTAAATAATTTTATTTTTTATTCACCGCCTGAAATACTTCTTTCATAAACCCAGAAGCAAAAACAAAATCTAATAATTCGGTATTGGTGGTATGTAAAATATCTTTGCCATTACCTTTCCACCAGGGTTTTCCTTTGTAGATGTAAAGAACATTTTCTCCAATCTCAACCACCGAATTCATATCATGCGTAATGACTATGGTGGTGATATTAAATTCATGCGTGAGGCTTTGAATGAGATTATCAATAACAATTGACGTTTTCGGGTCGAGTCCTGAATTTGGTTCGTCGCAAAATAAGTATTTTGGATTATTAGAAATGGCTCGTGCCAGGGCTGCACGTTTTTTCATACCGCCAGATAATTCTCCCGGATATAAATTATTACGATTCGTTAATTGAACTTTATCTAAACAAAAATTAACGCGATCTCTTTTTTCTTCATCAGTCATGTTGGTGAACATGTCTAACGGAAATCGAATATTTTCTTCTAAAGTTTGTGAATCAAATAAAGCACCGCCTTGAAATAACATACCGATTTGTTTTCTTACTTCTTGCTTATCTTTTACTGGTAAGGTTGGAAAATTTTTTCCGTCATATAAAATTTCACCGCTATCAAGTTCATGTAAGCCAACCATCATTTTCATGATGGTCGTTTTACCACTCCCACTTTCTCCAATAATTAAATTTGTCTTTCCTTGCTCAAAGGCAAAAGAAACATCATCAACGACTAATCGATCACCAAATGTTTTGGATATGTTTTTAATTTCAATCATGTGAAAAATAATTGAGTAATAATGAAATTAAATACTAAGATTAATATACTACTATATACAACAGCAGATGTACTACTCTTACCAACTTCTAAAGCACCACCTTGTGTGTAATACCCAAAATAAGAAGATATCGATGTGATTAAAAATGCAAATGTAATGACCTTTGTAAAGGAATAATACAATTTCCATGGTTCGAAAAAAGCTTGAATTCCAAAAATAAATTCGTACGAATTACACGCGCCTGTTGCAATTCCCATCACATAGCCACCAAAAATGCCTAAGAACATGCTGATTGCTATTAAAAAAGGAAGGATGAATATGGCAGCCAAAATTTTTGGTAATATTAAATATCCTGCAGAATTTATTCCCATTATTTCTAAGGCATCAATTTGTTCGGTAATACGCATAGAGCCTATTTCTGAAGCAATATTCGAACCTATTTTTCCAGCTAAAATTAAACATACAATAGTTGGAGAAAATTCTAACAACATGGATTCTCGCGTTGTGAATCCTAAGGCATATAATGGAATAATTGGACTCGTAAAACCAAAAGCAGCTTGTATGGTAATAACGCCTCCCATAAAAAAGGAAATGATTGAAATGATGGGCAACGAACCTATTCCGATGTTGTCTATTTCATGAACGATTTGCTTCATATAGACCGAAAGCTTTTCCGGTTTACTAAACACACGTTTAATTAAAATAAAATATCTACCAAGGTGAAAAAATAGTTTCATAACTGAGTGTCTAAGATACGATTATTATTTATTCAATAAAATATGCAACGCAAACATTTACAAATTTTGGTTTTAAAGAAAAAAGCCACCTAAAAAATGAGATGGCTTTTTTAAATTAATAAAAAAATTATAATCCAGATCCGAAATGAGTCATACTTTCTTTTTTAGATGGATTGATTGTCATGACTGGTAAATTACTGATATCAATCACCTTTTGAGCTTCTGTTCCACTAAAATATTCTTTGATACTCAGCGTAGGTTTATTCATAATCACAATTAAATCAGATTCTACTTTATTGGCATATTCAACAATTGTGTCGGCAACGTTTTCGCTTGCTAATGATTTGTTAGAGCAAGAAATCCCCTTTCCTTTAATGTATCGTTTTACTTGGTTAGAGTAGGCAAGTAATTGATTTTCATAAGCGGCATTTGACAAACTAAATACACTTAAAATACGAATGGATGCACCAAAGTAGTGTGCAAATTGAACAGCAACATCCACTTTTTCGCGAGATTCGCGAGATAAATCAAGCGGCAATAAAATATTTTCGCAACCTTCTTTGTTTTCTTTACCTCTGATTGAAATTACCGGGCAATAACATTCTCTAATCATTTTCGAAGCACTTTCTCCAATGATATTTTTGGCAGTCATGTGGCTTTCCAACCCTACTATTACAAGTGTTGCCTTTATGTCTTCTGCAATACGTGTCACTTCCGCATACATATTGCCTTTTACATTCATGTATTCAGTTGGAACACCGCTTTCGGTTTCCGTTTGTTTCGTTAATGCTTTTAACTCTTCATACATTTCAGTGCCTATTTTATCATAGGTATGTAGTAAAGTAATTTTGGAATGGGTATATTTGGCTAAGTTATAAGCCTGTTTAATAGCTAATAAAGATTGATTTGTAAAATCTACGGGAATTAATAAAGTACCTCTTTCTTGCAGTTTCATAAAGAATTTT
>JBIISW010000050.1:0-15192 GCA_044340865.1 Bacteroidia bacterium
TCTTTATAAAACTATTTGTTCAACAAAAAAGCCATCTATAGATGGCTTTTTTTATTTATACTAAACTGTTCCGTGACAAGCTTTAAATTTTTTTCCACTTCCACATGGACAAGGATCATTACGGCCAATTTTTTGCTCCACTCTAATTGGTTGAGGCTTCGGACGTTTTTGCTCTTGTTCCTCCGTTGGTTCTTCGCTCCTACTTTCAGTTAACTTTTCTTTTGGTTTTTGTTGAACTTGTTGCTGAGTAAATTGAGCTTTTTGTAATTGAGGTTTTTTATTATCTTCAACAGGCAAACCACCCAACATTAAAAATGAAATGACATCCTTACTTGTTTTAGCAATCATTTCTCTAAATAAATTAAATGACTCTAATTTATAAACCACTAAAGGATCTTTTTGCTCTAAGGATGCGTTTTGAACTGATTGTTTTAGATCGTCCATTTCCCTCAAATGTTCTTTCCATGAATCGTCGATCATAGCCAAAACAACTGTTTTTTCAAAAACAGCTACTAATTCTTTTCCTTTAGTATCATATGACTTCTTAAGGTTAGCCATAATCTGTACCGTTCTTATTCCATCAGTAAATGGCGTAACGATGTTTTCGAAATTATTGTTTGGATTTGTATAAACATCTTTCACAACAGGAAATGCCATCTCAGCAATCTGAACCGATTTTAAACGGTAATGTTGTTCTCCTGCTTCAAATAAACGCTGTGTTAATTCATTTTCTTTTCCAGTTGCAAATTCTTTTTCGGTAAATGGAGATTCAATTCCAAAATGTTTAATACATTCAAATGTAAATCCTTCAAAATCTTTGATTGCATGAAACTCGCTTACTATACTTTCAGCCACTTCATAAATCATATTTGCAATATCTATGCTAATTCTATCTCCAGCTAAAGCATTACGTCGACGTTTATAAACTACGTCTCGCTGTGCATTCATTACATCATCGTATTCAATTAAACGTTTACGAGTTCCGAAATGATTTTCTTCAACTTTCTTTTGAGCGCGCTCAATAGACTTACTAATCATCGAATGTTGAATAACTTCCCCTTCTTGTAAACCCATGCGATCCATCAAACTAGCGATTCTATCACTACCAAATAAACGCATTAAATTGTCTTCTAAGCTCACAAAAAACTGGGAACTACCTGGATCTCCTTGTCTACCAGCACGTCCACGTAATTGTCTATCTACACGGCGACTTTCATGTCGTTCTGTTCCAATGATTGCTAATCCACCAGCCTCTTTAACGCCTGCTCCTAATTTGATATCCGTACCACGACCAGCCATGTTTGTAGCTATCGTAACTGTTCCAGCTTGTCCTGCTTCAGCAACAATATCTGCTTCTTTTTGGTGCAATTTTGCATTTAACACATTATGCTTTATGTTTCTTAATTTAAGCATACGGCTCAATAACTCAGAAATATCAACCGTTGTTGTTCCAATTAATACTGGACGACCTTCTGCAACTAATTTTGCTGTAGCTTCAATAACAGCGTTGTATTTTTCGCGAGTCGTCTTGTATACTAAATCTTGTTCATCTTTACGCGAAATAGCTCTGTTGGTAGGAATAACAACGACATCTAATTTATAAATATCCCAAAACTCATTTGCTTCAGTTTCTGCTGTACCCGTCATACCAGCTAATTTATTGTACATACGGAAATAATTCTGTAATGTAACGGTAGCATATGTTTGCGTCGCCGCTTCAATTTTCACATTTTCCTTTGCCTCTAAAGCTTGGTGTAATCCATCGCTATAACGACGACCTTCCATAATACGACCAGTTTGCTCATCAACAATTTTAATTTGCCCTTCTGCGATAACGTATTCTTGATCTTTTTCAAATAATGAATAGGCTTTTAATAATTGATTTACAGTGTGAATTCGTTCACTTTTTACACTAAAATCTCGCATTAAAATTTCTTTGCGTGCAATTTTTTCGGATGGATCAGCAAATGTTTGTTTTTCTAAATCAGCAATTTCTCCTCCAACATTCGGTATCACAAAAAAGTGCGGATCATCTGTCGTTCCTGTAATTAAATCAATTCCCTTTTCAGTTAAATCAACTGAATTATTTTTTTCATCAATCACAAAAAATAATTCGACATCTATTTTATGCATTTCCTTTTGTTGGTCTTGCATGTAATAATTTTCTGTTTTTTGTAACAAAGCTTTTACTCCTGGCTCGCTCAAATACTTAATTAAAGCGCCATTTTTAGGTAGTGCACGATAAGCTCTTAACAATGGTATGCCTGCTTCTTTCTCATTTTTCTCTGCATACAAGCGCTTCGCATCTGTTAAACATAATTGAAAAAACGATTTTTGAGCTGCTAATAATTTTTCAACACGAGGTTTGAATTCCATAAACTCATGCTTATCACCTGTTGGGGTTGGTCCAGAAATAATTAACGGTGTACGAGCATCATCAATTAAAACACTATCTACCTCATCAACAATGGCAAAATTATGTTTACGCTGAACTAATTCCGAAATATCACGACACATGTTATCACGCAAATAATCAAAACCAAATTCGTTATTTGTACCGTAAGTAATATCAGCCAAATATGCTTGACGACGATTATCTGAATTAGGCTCGTGTTTATCAATACAATCTACACTTAACCCATGAAACTGAAATAAAGGTGCATTCCACTCGCTATCACGTTTCGCTAAATAGTTATTGACAGTTACAACATGTACACCTCTTCCAGAAAGCGCGTTTAAAAATACAGGAAGCGTAGAAACTAATGTTTTTCCTTCTCCAGTTGCCATCTCAGAAATTTTTCCAGAATGTAAAACACTACCTCCAATTAATTGAACATCGTAATGAACCATATTCCATAAAACATCTACACCAGCAGCGTTCCATTTGTTTTTCCAAGCAACTTGACTTCCTCTTAATTCAACGTTTTTAAATGATTTAGCTAAAGATTTATCAAAATCGTTTGCTGTAACAAGTAGCTCTTCATTTTCGGAAAAACGACGAGCTGTATCTTTTAAAATAGCGTAAGCTTCTGGCAAAATATCATTTAATGTTTCTTCAATTACTTTTGTAATATCTTTTTCTATGATATCAATTTCTTTGTACAAATCTTCTTTATCATCAACATCCATATCAACATCAGCGTCAATCTTACTTTTAATAGATTCAATTTCTGATTGTTGAGGCTTAATTGCATCTTGAATTTTTTGCTTTAAGACATCAACTTTAGCGCGCAATTCATCATTGGATAATTTTTGAAGCGTTGGGTAAATTTCAATTATTTTATCTACCTGTGGTTGAATTAATTTTATATCTTTTTCAGATTTAGTTCCAAAAAACTTTTTTAAGAAAGTAAGCATACGTTTATTTAATTTTTAAGGTAACGAAAGTACGAATTTTATGCGTATTAATTGCACAAATTTAATTAAATAAATAGCCAGTTATTCGAAAAAATAAACCGCTTATGAAATGAAATAGTTAAACTAAAAATTATTAAGTAATTTAGTGAAAGACAATATGCGATTTCGACATAAAATAATTATTACTTACGGGCTATTTATCATTCTTGGATTTATCTTCCCAAAAAAACTAAATGCTCAACAATATAATTTTAAAAATTATTCTGTTGAAAATGGATTGCCTTATATTCAAATCTTTACACTCTTCCAAGATAATTTAGGTTATTTATGGAGCGGAGGATATGGTGGAGCGAGTAAATTCAACGGAAAAACATTTCAGCATTATTCTCCAAAAAATGGTTTAGCAAACCACTATGTGAATTGTATTACGCAGCATGATAATCAAGTATTGATAGGAACCATTGATGGATTGAGCGTTATAGACAATTATAGTAAAAAAATAACTGCAAATTACGCCATAAAGGAAGGATTGCCATCTAATAAAATTATTGCATTATGCAGTGATCAAAAAACAAAAACATGGATTGGAACCTCGGAAGGATTATGCTATCTTGAAAATAAGAAAATTGTTTTATCCAAAAAACTAAATAACACGGCAATTAACTGTTTAAATTATTCATCAGATAATGGCTTATGGATAGGCACAAAAAATGGATTATTTAATCTAAAGAATGATCAACTAATTTTATACACAACGCTTGATGGATTAAGTGACAATAGTATTACATGTATAGAAAAAAATTATGCAACCAATGAATTAATTATTGGAACCAAAAACGGATTAAGTATTTTAAATTTAGAAACAAAAAAAATAATCAAATTTCATATTAACAATGGATTATTAGACGAGGAAATTGCAACTATCGCTTGCAATGAGCATGGAGTTGTTTGGATTGGTGGTAAAAATGGCTTAGTCAGTTTTAACGGAAAAGAATTTTCATATTATACAATTAGACAAGATAATAATTCCAATAATGTTATTGCGCTATTAATTGACTATGAAGCTAATTTATGGATTGGCACGCATAATGGATTGTTTATATATAAAGGAAAAGCATTTACAAGTTATTCTAAGAATGAAGGATTGGGAAGTTCTTTTGTTTTTCAAATCATAAAAGATAAATCTGAAAATTTATGGTTGACAACAGAAAATAATGGCGTGTTTAAATATGAAGATGGATACTTCAAAAATTATTCTACAAAAAACGGATTATCGCATAATGCCACGCGTTGCGTTTTAGAAAATAATGACGGGACTATTTTATTTGGAACTGGCTCAGGTATTTCAAAATTTAAAAATGGACGATTTGAGAATTTAATTTCAGGTAAAAACTTCAGGCAAGAAGGCCCCATAAATTGTTTATTCAAGGATGCAAATAATACAATTTGGGTTGGAGGAAAAAATGGATTATGTGCTATTAAACAAAACAAATCTAACTTCGTAACGACCTACTACAAATTACCAACAGATATTAAAGATTATGAAGTATGGTCGATAAACCAAGATAATAATGGGCAAATATGGGCTGGAACCTATTTAGCAGGGTTATATAAATTAGAAGGGAATCAATTTGTTAATCAAAGTCCTTATTTAAAATTACGTATTGAAACAGCCTTAGAAATTGAATTTGATGATTTAAATAATTTATATGCGGCCACTTTAAACGGTGTTTTAGTTTTAAATATTAAAACAGGTCAATCAAAATTAATATCAGAAAAAGACGGATTAAATTCAGAATTAGTTTACAGTATAAAAATCAGTAATAATAAAAAACACATTTGGGTTGGAACTAATCAAGGCATCAGTAAAATAAATTTAGGGTCAATATTTCAAACTAATTTAGAAATTAATTCTTACACAAAAGCTGATGGCTTTGAAGGAGCCGAATGTAATACACACGGTATACTTGAAGATAAAGAAGGTAATGTATGGTTTGGCACTGTGAATGGCTTAATGAAGTTTTCTCCAAAAGAATTATCAGTCAATGATAATCTATCCAAAACAACAATTTCAACTATTAAATTAGCATTTACCGACACACTTCTTGCAAATGGAAGTAAACTGGATTTCTCGAACAACAACATTACATTTTATTTTGACGGCATAAGTTTGTCGGATCCCGAAAAAGTATTGTACACATACAAACTCGAAGGGTTTGATAAAAGTTGGAGTCCTAACACAGAAATAAATTACGCCAAATACGATAACTTACCATCAGGCAAATTTACATTTAAAGTAAAAAGTTGTAACAGCGATGGTATTTGGAACATTGAACCAACAACATTTTCATTTGAAATAAAATCGCCATTTTATAAAACGTGGTGGTTTTTTGTAGTTGTCATTGTTTTAATTTCAACAATCATTACTTTTATTTTTAGATGGCGGTTGCATCAAATTAAACGGAAACAACAATTAGAATTTGAAGGAAAAGTTGAAATTTCAAAATCAGAATTAAAAGCGCTGCGTGCTCAAATGAATCCTCACTTTGTTTTCAATTCTTTAAATTCAATTCAACATTTTATTTTAAATAGTAAAGGTGAAGAAGCTGTAAAATACCTCAGCAAATTTGCGAAACTCATTCGATTAATTTTACAAAATTCAGAAAAAGCTATAGTGACTATTAATGAAGATTTAGAATCAATTATTTTATATTTAGAATTAGAGAAGATGCGATTCGATAATAAGTTTAATTATACTATTACCATTCATCCGGGTGTAAATGCTGATTACGATGAAATTCCTCCCATGTTGATACAACCTTATCTTGAGAATGCTATTTTGCATGGCATTAATCCGAAAGATGGAAATGGGACAATTGAAATTGCTATTACAATAGTAAATCAATTTATAAAAATATCAATTAAGGATGATGGTATTGGAAGAGCTAAATCACAGTCCATACAATCACTTCATCCATCAAATAGGCATAAATCGTTAGGGATGAAAATTACAGAAGATAGAGTGAGAATATTAAATAGTATATACCATTCTAATTTAAATGTAAATATTATAGATTTGTATGATCAACAACAAAATGCAATTGGAACACAAGTTGATATATTTGTACCATACGATAAATAATTAAAAAAGATTAAAACATAAACTTATGAAAGCCTTAATAATTGAAGATGAGCAAAAAAGCAGAGAAATGCTTTCTGAAATTCTTAAAAAATATTATCCTCAAATTGCCATTTTAGGCTTAGCAAAGAATGTAGCTGAAGCGGTTGAACTCATTGAAAAAACAAAGCCAAATTTACTATTTTTGGATATCAGTATGCCAGATGGAACAGGATTTGATGTATTAGAAAAAACATTAGGTCATCATTTCGATATTATTTTTACAACTGCCACTGATAAACATGCTTTAAAAGCTATTAAATACAGTGCTTGCGATTATTTATTAAAACCAATTGATTTAGATGAACTCCAAGACGCTATTAATCGCGTAGAAAAAAAACGGGCTGTTGTAATGCCAAGCATGGAAAACCTTCAATTCTTAATTCAAAATTTAAAACGAACAGACGACAACTACAATAAAATTTCATTACCAACCGGAAATGCTTTTGAAATCATTCAAATAAAAGATATTATACGATGCGAAGCAGATGGGAGTTACACTAACTTTTTTTTAGTCGGTGGAAAAAAATTAATGGTGTCTGCTAGCTTAAAACATTATGAAGATTTATTGCCAGAAAAAGACTTCATTAGAATTCATCATCATAACTTAGTCAACATGAATCACGTGATTCGCTTCTTGAAAGAAGATGGTGGTTATGCAATCATGAGCGACAATTCTAAACTTGAAATTAGTAGAAGAAAAAAAGAAGCCTTTTTAGAGAGGTTGAATGCTGTTTAAACTAATTAATGAGCTTGTTTTTTATTTTCAGTATCTATGTGAATACCTTTTCCATCAATGGTAAGTTTTGTGTCTTTAGATTTAATATTCACACCATTACTATCTAATTTCACCTGAGAATTTTTCGCTTTAATATTAACGCCATTAACTGTAATATTTACATTTTCCTCTGTTAAAGAATCCTCTGTTTCATCTTGAGACACATCTATTTCTAAACCCTTACAATCAATGCACTTCAAGCCTTTTTCTGTCATCAACCATCTACGATTTATCATATCTCCATCATACGTATTTGTAGTATTATCAACATCATTCAGCATATTTTCTAATGTTTTATCCAAATAAACAACCTTACCAACTGGTACTTTTAATATTACTTTCACACTTTGAACTCTAAATTTATCAGCGTTATTAACTCTGAATAATTGATCACACAAAATCAAACTATCATTAACTACAATCTTATAGTCAATATTTTTCGCGCGCTCACTCGCCATTTTTCTATCACTTCCTTTTGCTTCTTTAACAACAACCAATTCAACGACATCGGATTGTGATTTAATAACGTCTAAATGTGCATGCCCTAGCAAATACCTTCCATTTGCATTCTTACCAATCATATAATCACTTTCTGTATGATGTTTTGAATCATAGTTCTCATCATCAGTGTAATCAACAGCCTCATCAACTTCAATTAAATCAAAAGGTGTTTCAGACATTTTTACATACAAGGTATCGTATGTATTTATAGAAATATTTTCTCTTACTTTAGCATCTTTACTAAAATCATTTCCAGTTCTAACACCAACATACAGTAATAATGCAAAACCAAATAACCAAAAAATACCAGCTCCTAAATTTACCCAACGATTTGTATAATGTACTTTAAATAAAATTTTAACACCTCCGTAAATCATCATTATTACTGGTGTTCCAACAAAAATAGCGATACCAATAATTCCTAAATACAAATCTTTTCCTTCTAACAATACCAAATCAATCCAATCTTTCCCATTCACACTATCCATCATAAATGATAAACCGAATACAGAACTAAATAAACCGAGAAAAAAAACAACTCCAATGATGATTAGAAAAACACCAACTATTTTTAATAATACTTTTCCAATATTCAATAACACATCCGAAATAAAATCAACAATTTTTTCTGCTACATTTCTTGGAACATGTTTATTCTTATGAGCCATATCTTTAAATTCATCCCCATATTTTTCCATACGCTTTTTTAATTGCTCTACTTCCTCTGCTACAGCTTTTGAAATATTATTGATATCAGCTTTCTCGCCTTTCATCGCTAACTTTTCGGCCGTAGTTTTTGCCTCTGGAATAGCAATCCATAATATGATGTAAATTAAAAAGCCTGTTCCTGCAAAAAACAATAATAATGCTAAAGCAACTCTTAACCACACAGGGTCAAATCCAAAATAATGTCCTATGCCCGAACACACCCCTCCAAGCACTTTATTATCTGCATCTCTATACATGCGTTTCTTTTGATGTTGAGCGACATTATCTGTTTGATCCTCTTGAGAGTTGGATGAATTTAAATTGGATTGGTCGTCTGCAAATTCTTCAGGCTGACCCATACTTTGCATGACAAAATCCACGTCACTCATTAAAACAACTTGCTTCATGGCACTTGTTTTCGATTGCAACATTTCAGCGATACGAGATTCGATATCGCTCATTATTTCCACTCCACTTTCGTTCTGTTTAAAATAACGTTTAATGGCTAATAAATAATTATTTAGAACTTGGTAGGCATCTTCTTCAATATGAAAAATAATTCCGCTGATATTTACGGTTACTGTTTTATTCATGATATTCTAATTTATGAACTAATTTATTTACTATTTTGAATTGTTTTATTGACACTACTGACCATATCATACCAAGAACTTTGTAAATCACTTAGATATGTTTTACCTGCTTTGGTTAAAAAATAATATTTTCTTGGAGGCCCCGAATTGCTTTCTTCCCATCGATAAGTAAGCAAATCAGTATTTTTTAAACGCGTTAACAACGGGTATAACGTACCTTCTACAACCACCAATTTTTGTTTTTTTAATTTTTCAATTATTTCAGTTGGATATGCTTCACCTTGAGAAAGGATAGAAAGAATACAAAGTTCTAAAACGCCTTTTCTCATTTGTGCTTTTGCATTCTCTGTCTGTATCATACTATTTATTTTTACGAAAAGCTGATTATTTAACTCTTTTTTAGTTTACAACACAAAGATACATTATTTATTTAGTACTATGTTAAGCATAGTACTAAATAAATACAAGTTGTTGATTTTCAAGTAATATATTTTTTAGGATAGAACTTAAAAAGCGATTATATTTACACTTTATAATAAAAACTATGCACAGCTGGGCCAACGATTTCAACGCTTTATTATCCTTAAATGGACTGATTAGCTTGCTTACACTTACAGTATTAGAAATTATTTTAGGTATAGATAATATTATATTTATCTCTATAGCAGTTGACAAATTACCAAGAGAACAACAAGGTAAAGCACGAACCATTGGGCTTTTATTGGCATTAGTAGTTAGAACCATTTTACTATTTTGCATTGGTTGGATTGCAGGATTGAAAGAGGCTTTTTTTTACCTTGGAGCCTATGGAGTTTCAGGAAAAGCTTTGATTTTATTAGGCGGTGGACTTTTTCTGTTATACAAAACGGCTAAAGAAATACACGAACATGTTCATAATGACTTAGATGAAATTGGTCCTCATAAAAGTGAAAAATCACATTTTAATGCTATCATCATGCAAATTATCATCATTGATTTTGTGTTTTCATTTGATAGTATATTAGCCGCAGTCGGTTTATCTGGTATTATTTTAATTATGGTTTCAGCGGTTGTTATATCAATGATTTTAATGATTTTATTTTCAGGAGTAGTTGCTGATTTTATTAATAAAAATCCGGGTATAAAAATGATTGCACTTTCATTTTTACTGGTTATTGGTGGTATTTTAATTGCAGAGGCTTTGATTGATTGTTATAATACAACCATAGAAGAAAGTAAACATATTGAATTAAATAAAAACTACGCTTATATCGCTTTAGCATTTGCCATGATGATTGAACTTTTTAATATTAAAGAGCGAAGAATTAAAAGGGCTCGTGATTTTAATCAAGAAGTATAATCAACATTATTTTTTTAACTAAATAAAAAAACCTGTAAGAATTCTTACAGGTTTTTTTAATAATAATTAGGTAAATTATTAATAGTTACCTTTTAATTTAACGCCTTGCTCTATTTTTTGTAAAGCTGTAATATAAGCTGCAATGCGCATAGACGTTTTAAATACTGAAGCGTTATTCCATACATCTGCAAATGCTACTTCCATTTTTTCATCATGCTTTGTATTAACTTCATTTTCTGACCAGTAATAGCCAGCTTTGTTTTGAACCCATTCAAAATAAGAAACGGTTACACCACCGCTATTAGCTAAAATATCTGGAACAACAATGATTTTTTTATCGTTTAAAACAGCATCAGCATCAGGCATTGTAGGTCCATTTGCACCTTCAACGATTAATTTAGCTTGAATACAGTGAGCAATTTCTTCAGTAATCACATTTTGTAAAGCCGCAGGAACTAATACATCGCACTTACAAGTTAAAATATCATTTGAAGCGATTTCAGTAGCTCCTGTAAATCCTTTTAAAACGCGGTTATTTTTAGCAGCAAATTCTAAAGCTGCATGAATATCAATTCCATTTTCATTATAAAAAGTAGCAGTATGATCTCCAATAGCAACAATTTTAATTCCTTGCTCAGCTAACAAACGAGCTGCATGGGAACCAACATTTCCGAAACCTTGAACAGCTGCTGTAACTTCTTTAGGGTTTAAACCCATTTTCTTCAAAGCTGCTAATGTATTTACCATGACACCTCTTCCTGTAGCTGCATCGCGACCTAAAGAACCACCAATAACAATTGGTTTACCAGTAATAACACCTGGGCTATCTTCACCTGTTACTTTATTAAACTCATCTAATATCCAAGCCATTTCTCTTCCACTTGTACCCATATCCGGAGCTGGAATATCTTTATTTACTCCAAATACGTCTTTCATAGAAGATGCATAAGCACGAGTCATACGCTCTAATTCACCAACGCTCATTGTACGTGGATCACATTTAATACCACCTTTAGCTCCACCATATGGTAAGTTTGCTACGGCACATTTAAAACTCATCCAAGCTGATAAAGCCATAACCTCATCTTGATTAACATCCATCGCATAACGGATACCACCTTTAGATGGGCCTAATACGGTTGAATGCACGATACGGTATCCTTCAAAGACTTGAATTTTTCCGTTATCCATCATAACTGGTAAACTAACTTTTACTTGTTTTATTGGGCTACGAAGTATAGTGGCAACGTCTTCCGACATATTCATTAACTTTGAAGCAACATCTAAGCGAGCCAATACGGCTTCAAACATACTTTCGTGTGCTATTTCATTTGAGGTTTGTGCTGACATATTATTTTAATTTATTTGTGTTTACTTAAAATTTTAGCGAAGCAAAAATAATAAAAATACTCATAGAGAGTTTGTTTTTATATAAAAGATATTAAGCGTTTTTTGGTTAATAAAATTATCTCTTAAATTTGTCTCTTCGTTCAATAGCGTGTTAATGAGGTTTGAATCAAATTTTTCTTCTTTCAATCAAATAGATTGATTTATTTAATCAATGTAAGGTAAGCATAAACGAAAGGCGCAACAAATAAAAGGCTATCAAATCGATCTAAAATACCACCATGGCCAGGCATTATTTTACCAGAATCTTTAATACCAGCCTGGCGTTTAAACATTGATTCAACTAAATCACCAATAGTACCAAATACAGATACCAAAACAGCGATAACTACCCAATGTTTTAAAGCTAATTCAGGAAAAAAATGATGAATTAAAAAAGAACAAGCTATGGTTAAAATGGTAGCACCAATGGTTCCTTCCCATGTTTTACCCGGTGAAATACGCTCATACAATTTGTGTTTACCAATCAAACTTCCAACTAAATAAGCCGAAACATCGCTTATCCAAATTAAACATATAATACCAAGTACATAATGAAAATTGTAAGGTGCCATTACACCAGCAAATGCTTGATCGATACAGGCAATATGCATAAGTAAACTAAATGGAAGAACGACGTATATGATTCCTGCTAACGTGAAAACTAAATTTGTTATAGCGTTGGATGTATTATTAAATAAAGCTGCTATAAAAACAAAAAAAGGTAATACAATAACTACTGATAATATGGCTGTTGGCGAAATGAGATGACTGTAATAGGAATTAGAAATAGCTCCATACATAAATAAGCTCAAGCCGGAAATAATACCTATCCATTTATAAGGCTTTGCACCAAGCTTTTCAGCTATTTGATAAAATTCAATTAATCCCCAAATGGATACAACTAAAAAAAGTGTTACAAACGATATGTAATTAAAAAAAATAGCAGTTAACAAAACTCCAACAAATACAATAGCTGTAGTCGTTCTTGTTAAAAATGTTTTTAGATTTAATGCCATAAAAAAAATCCCTTTCGTTTATAGAAAGGGATAGTTGTTTTTAATTTAAAATTATTCAGAAACCTTAATAGCTTCGTAACATCTTACCTCGCCAGCAGTACCAAGGTACTCAGCGTCAATAGTTACTAGACCAATTTTTTTAATTTGTTCTTTAGATAAAGGTTTGGATGGAGTCCACGTTTCATCAACCAATTTCAAATCAACATCCTTATTTATGAGTAACTGATTTAATTGTTTTTGAGTAAGGTATACACAACCATTATCTTCTTCTTCTTCAGCTGCAATTAATATAGTACCAATCACTTTTAATTTTGGTACATCAGGCTTATAAGTAAATTCTAAACCATCTTGAGTATTTTGTTCAATAAATTTTATTCCTAATACGTGAATATCTGCCATAAGTGTAATTTTTAATAAAGCACAATTTTAGTAATTAAATAGCTCTAAACAAACAAATAAAACGTATTTATTTCAACGATTTAAAAAGACTTGTTAATAAAATTGCATTTTAAAAAGGAAATCAAAAACAAAAGTATCCCAAAAAAGCTATTTAACGTTCAATTCGGGAGTTGTAATGACATTACTTTTATTGCCAGCTTTATCAAGTAAATAAACCACGTACTTGATTTTCTTAATTTTAGTACTATGCCTATATTGTTGCAATCTAACGCTTATTTCTCCACTTATTGGTTTTCCTTTATACGCATCTGTGGGCGCTTTTACAATATAATTACTTCGCAAGGTATCATTTGGAGAAGTTTTTAAAAACGCTCTGTATTTTAGTGCTACTGTGTCGTAATAATAATAGGTTGTGAATAAACTTAAGGTCGTATCATTGGCATCAACGCCAATATCTCCATCCCCATCATTAAATAAAATTTTCAAATCTGCTGATTCATCCGTATAGGGAATAAAATCACTAAATTCAATGGCGGGCGTGAGCGTGTATGTGTTTTTTTTAATGCAAGAATAACTTAATCCTATGATTATAAAAAAAATAAATAAATGTCTATTAAAATATGTTTTCATCATAAATTCAGTATAAATTTACGAAATAAATTCACAACTTGAAAGATATTAAGTCCATAGAAAAAAAAATATTTGATATTAAATCAGAGCCTGAATTTCAATCATTAGCCTTAACCATATTTAAATATCAATACGAGACTAATTTAATTTATAAATCCTTTGTAGATAGTCTTAAGATAAACGTGAATGAATTAAAAGACTTCAAACACATTCCTTTTTTACCCATTGAATTTTTTAAATCGAAAAAAGTAATTTGTGGGAACTTAAATTCTGATTCTGTTTGCTTTTCAAGCAGTGGAACAACAGGGCAAATTACTTCCAAACACTATATTAATTCTATCTCATTATACGAAGATTCATTTTCAAATGGATTTAAACACTTCTATGGTAACATCAAAGAATACTGCGTGTTAGCATTACTTCCATCCTATTTAGAAAGGGGAGGTTCTTCCTTAGTGTATATGGCTAATCATTTAATAAAAGATTCTGGCCATAACTTGAGTGGGTTTTACCTAAATAATTTAGATGATTTGGTTAACACAATTTCTGAATTAAAAAAAAGAAACCAAAAAACAATTTTATTAGGAGTTAGTTACGCCTTGTTAGATTTAGCTGATAAAAACATTACATTACCTGAAAATTTTATCGTGATGGAAACAGGAGGCATGAAAGGAAAAAGAGAAGAACTAACGAAAGAAGAACTACACAATACGCTTAAGAATAAATTTAAAACACATCGTATACATAGCGAATATGGTATGACTGAATTACTTTCACAATCATATTCTTCATCAAATGGAATATTTAAGTCTGTTCCATGGAAACGTGTTTTAATTAGAGATATAAGCGATCCATTTCATTATGTATTAGAAGGGAAAACAGGCGGAGTCAATATTATTGATTTAGCTAATTTGTATTCTTGCTCATTCATTGAAACGAAAGATTTAGGAAAACACTATGCCGATCATTCGTTTGAAATTGTTGGAAGGTTTGATGTGAGCGACTTAAGAGGTTGTAATTTATTAATACAATAAATCATGGTAACGAAAACAACAGATTTTTTTCATCAAGTGTTTCAAGTAGTTCGACTTATTCCAAAGGGAAGAGTTACATCCTATGGTGCCATTGCAAACTATTTAGGGGCGCCATCCTCATCGCGAGTTGTTGGATATGCGATGAATGCCTCTCATACTCAGAAAGAAAAAGTACCTGCTCATCGCGTTTTAAATAGAAACGGACAACTGACTGGAAAACATCATTTCCCTACTCCATTTATGATGCAAGAATTACTTGAAAAAGAAAAT